>JALVEE010000097.1 GCA_027008645.1 Saprospiraceae bacterium | reverse complement strand
TAAACATAGCCACAATTCCAAAAAGCAATGTCGCTACCCTTATCCAAAACCCTTGCTTTGATATCCCTTGCTTGTTTTTCCAAAAATCTTTGACTGCCGATATAGATATTATATTGAGAAAACTATCGCTCGATGACATCAATGCCGAAAGCATTCCCACAACAGCAAAAGCCAATAAAAAACCTTGGCTGTGCCTGCTTATAAATACATACGCTACATCTTTTGGGCTTGCAATATCATTAACCGTAAGTCTAATCGCCATTCCAACCAAGGGAAATATTATATAAAAAGGCAACATTCCAAGCCCGGAAATTATACTGACTTTCTTTGCAGTTTTAGCGTCCTTGGCGGCTAAAATACGCTGCCAAATATCCATTCTCACCAAAACAGACCATGATAAAAATACTAATAATCCTATTAGAAATGTATATCCATAGTGTGTACCGGTCAGAAATTCAGAGGGAAGCTCACTGAGTCTTCGTAAGTGATTGGTATCAACCCAAACTCCGGGAATGAAAATTAAAACAATCATTATGACGATAGCGATAAATTGGATTAAATCCGTGATTATGACACCGGATAATCCGGCAATGGCAGTATATACTATGACAATCAATGCCGATATTACAGTCGCAGCGTTGTGCTCAAGCTCAAAACTGAATTTCAATATACTGGCCATGGCCACAAATTGTGCTGCGAGCATAAAGAAAAATATAAAAATATTGACTCCGCTAACTGTCATTGAGAAAATCTTGGAATAATTTCTTGATTCGCGTGGATTGTATATAAAGTTTAGATAATGCGGAAAACTATATATTTTATGCTCTGCTCCAAAATCTCTAATTTTACCGGCATACTTACTCATAATAAAGAATCCAATTACATATGCCAGACCGATTCCCACTGCTGCAAAGCCGGATTCATAGCCCAAAGCCATTAAACCAATTGAAGTTCCTCCTCCGACAAATGTCGCGAGAGTAGTCGCTACCAAAGGAATTGTTGAGGTATTTCTATTGTTCACCATGTACTGCTCCATGTCCATACTCCGGACATGCCTTAGCGATATGATAACGATTAATAATAAATACGCAATGATCCAAATTAACAACCAATTCATGTCACAAATATAAAAGCTTAGTTGAATTTCACAAAAAAAGGATTGATATTGTTTTTTTAATTAACTTTGCAGACAAATAATAATAGTTTATGGATACCTTGTTAGAAATAATAAAAATTACCGTACCGGCTTTAGTCGTTTTCCTGACTGTGTATATACTTATGAAATATCACTACATGAAAGTATATACCATGGAAAAAATGAAATTGAAAAATGAAAATTCAAATAAGACATTGCCGTTAAGACTGCAAGCATACGAGAGACTTGCGCTTTTTTGTGAGAGGATATCACCTGAAAATATGCTTTTGAGATTTAGAAAGGACGCTACAACAGGGAAAGATTTGGAGCAATTATTGATTTTAGCTATAAAACAAGAGTATGATCACAATCTTACTCAGCAAATTTATGTTTCCGAAAGCCTTTGGAGTATAATAAAGATGTGCAAAAATCAAGTGATAGAATTAGTTGCAAGAGCGGCAAAAGCTCCTGATTCGGATGATCCAAACGTTTTTTCTGAGATAGTTTTGACAGCATTAGATGAAAGCAATCCCGTTAAAACTGCGCTTAAGGCGATAAGAAATGAAGTGGAAATCTATTTTAGTTAAAAAATCGAGAACAGATGAAAAAATATTTATTCTTTATAGCGTCATTATTTGTACTACTATCTTCATGCAAAACTTATTATACTGTCGAAAATACCAAAAGCTCTTTCAATAAAATAGATAAAAAGCTGGATGGTAAAGGGAATTCGGATATTGATAATATTATTGCGCCATATAAAGATAAGCTTTCAAAAAAGATGAATGAAGTTCTTGGCTATTCTGACGGATTAAGCAAAAAACAACCCGAATCCACATTGGGAAACTGGATAGCTGATGCGATAGTAGATGGTGCGGAGCGAATTAGTTCTATGAAAGTGGATTTTGCAATCCAAAATTACGGAGGTGTGCGGATAAAAGATTTGGCTGAAGGAGAGATTACTTTGGGAAAAATATACGAACTTATGCCCTTTAATAATTATGTAGTGATACTTAAAGCGGATGGAGCTGTGACCAAACAATTATTGGATTTAATGGCTTCAAGAGGAGGATGGCCTATAAGCAAATCTGTCCATTATAAAATAGAAGGTGATAAAGCAGTAGATATTTTCATAAACGGAGAACCATTTGATGAAAATAAAACTTATATTATTGCTTTGCCCGATTATATTGCAAATGGAGGTGATAAATGCTATTTTCTGAAAGATGCCGAAAAGATTGATACGGATCAAGTGCTTATCAGGGATATATTGGCAGAGGAAGTACAAATCGCTGCCAAAAACGGAAAGCATATCAATGCTAAAATAGAAGGCAGGGTAATTAAATAAAAATCGATTAGTATGAATATAGTTTTTATGGGAACTCCGGAATTTGCTGTTCCGTCATTAGATATATTGAGAAAAAATGGATTCAATATAGTGGGAGTTATTACCTCTACTGATAAATATGGGGGGAGGGGAATGAAGAAGTTAATAGAATCGGATGTGAAAAAATATGCATTAAAACACGGATTGAAAATACTACAACCAAAAAATCTGAAAGATCCTGATTTTATAGATGAACTAAAGAGCCTGAAAGCCGATTTACAGATTGTTGTTGCCTTTAGAATGTTGCCCGAAATTGTATGGAATATGCCTCCATTGGGGACATACAATTTGCATTCCTCATTACTGCCAAAATTTAGAGGGGCTGCTCCTATCAATTGGGCTATAATCAGAGGAGAAAAAGAGACTGGCGTTACTTCCTTTAAACTTCAGCATAAAATCGATGTCGGAGATATACTTTTTCAAGAAAAAATATCGATTGGCGATGATGAAACGGCAGGAGAACTGCACGACAGGCTTATGGAATTGGGAGCAGAGGTAGTACTGAAGACAGCAGAAACTATCAAAATGGGCAAGGTCGAACTGAAACCTCAGGATTCTACTAAAGCGAGTTCAGCACCTAAAATATTTAACGACGATTGCAAAATTGACTGGAATAAAAGCAATGTAGAAGTTTATAATTTTATCAGAGGACTTAGCCCATATCCGGGAGCTTGGACATCACTTGATGGCAAAATATTCAAGATATTCAAATGTTCAAAAATAGAATGTGATGATGGTGTTGAAGCCGGAACAATCGATACAGATAATAAAAAATATCTAAAAATTAAAACCAAAGATGGTTATATAGATGTGAAAGAAGTAAAAATGCAGGGAAAAAAGAAAATGGATATAAAAGCTTTTCTGAACGGTTACAAAATCAAAGAGGACAAGCTAATATTAAAATCCTAAAGAGAACAATTCATCAATAGCCTCTGATATATTTTTGAAAATATTGAAATCACTGGATTCAAATTCTTCATCTTCGTAATTTATTTCTGTGTCAATTGATTTGGCAGAAATATTTGCTATCGCCTTTTTGTTGTTTGATGAATGATAATCTCCATACAAAAACGCTGTGGAAATCAAAGAAAATATAGCTATAAGTACGATGAAACCATGTTGCTTGATAAACTTCTTCATAACACAATATTTGTTTGTATATATAGATAACGTCAAAATCCCGTAAAAGTTACAGATTTGTTAATTTTTTCTTAATATTCATAAAAAAAAGACAAAAGTTAATCCTATAAAATAAACATTTACCAACTCCCCTTCTCCTTATATTTTATCCTCACCCCAGCCCTCTCCTTTTAAAAAGTAATTATCCTTAATTAAAAAATACAGTAAAAGGAGAGGGAGAAATCACTATAATAAGACTAAAAGTTAATCCTATAAAATAAACACTTACCAACTCCCCTTCTCCTTCAAAATGAAAATTTTAAAATAAAGGAGAAACGAATTATAAGGAAAAGGGGCCGGGGGATGAGGTTTAAAGGAGAAACGAATAATAAGGAGAAGGGGCTGGGGGATGAGGATAGAAAGATATAAAAAAAGAGCTTGCCAAAAGACAAGCTCTAAATATATTCAGTTTCTGCATAATAGCAGATACTATGTTTTTGTATTATACATAACCTTGAGCGATCATTGCGTCAGCGACTTTTACAAATCCTGCAATGTTTGCACCTCTTACATAGTCAACATAATTTCCTTCTTTACCGTGGTTTACACAGTTATTGTGGATATTTACCATGATGCCGTGAAGTTTTTCATCAACCTCTTCTCTTGTCCAAGACAATCTCAAACTGTTTTGTGACATTTCCAATCCTGATGTAGCAACACCACCGGCATTAGATGCTTTACCCGGAGCGTAAAGTATTTTAGCTTTTTGGAATACTTCAATTGCTTCAGGAGTAGAAGGCATATTTGCTCCTTCTGAAACAGCTATTACACCGTTTTTCATTAAGTTCTCAGCATCTGCTTTAGATATCTCGTTTTGTGTAGCTGAAGGGAATGCCAAATCAGCTTTGATATGCCAAGGTCTTTTTCCTTCTAGGTATTCAACTCCATATTTATCAGCATATTCTTTGATTCTACCTCTTCTATTGTTCTTAAGATCCATGATATAAGCCAATTTTTCTCTGTCAATACCGTTTGGATCATAAATTGTTCCTGATGAGTCAGAAGCTGTTACGGGGATTCCTCCGTAGTCCAATACTTTTTCAATAGTATATTGTGCAACATTACCAGATCCGGAAACCAATACTTTTTTACCTTCGATTGAATCACCTTTGGTTGCTAACATCTCTTTCATGAAATATACAGAACCGTATCCTGTAGCTTCAGGTCTTATCAAACTTCCACCCCAAGAAAGACCTTTACCTGTTAAGACACCTGTAAATTCATTTCTTAGTTTTTTGTACATACCAAATAAGAAACCGATTTCTCTACCACCAACACCTATATCTCCTGCAGGAACATCAGTGTCAGGTCCTATATGACGGAATAATTCTTGCATAAACGCTTGTGTAAATCTCATTACTTCATTATCTGATTTTCCTTTTGGATCAAAATCAGATCCTCCTTTACCACCACCCATAGGAAGCGTAGTCAAACTATTTTTCAAAACTTGCTCATATCCCAAAAATTTCAAGATGCTCAAGTTTACTGTTGGGTGAAATCTCAATCCTCCTTTATAAGGTCCGATTGCGCTGTTAAACTCAACTCTGTATCCTTTATTGATTTGGATATTGTTGTTGTCATCTGTCCAAACTACTCTGAATTGAATTACTCTTTCAGGTTCTGCAATTCTTTCCAATAATTTCAATCCGTGATATTCAGGATGCTCATTGATATAAGGAATTACTACTTCTGCAACTTCATGTACTGCCTGATGAAATTCAGGTTGGTTAGGGTCTCTCTTCTTTAGCCCAGCCATAAAGTCATTTAAATTATATTCTGCTGCCATAACTTAATTGTTTATAAAATGATTAAATTTAATTATAAAAATTCAAAATTATCACCCTGTGGTGAAAATCTGCGATAAAAATAAAATTAATATTTGGTTTAACAAAAAATATTAGGGGGTAAAATTAATTTTATTTGAATACTAACTAAATAATATAATGCAAAAAAATTATTTTCCAAACTATATTAAATCTTAATTAGGACAGTAAAATAAGCGCGATTCATTTAGGGGCGGGACGTTAAAATTCAAGAGATATAGGCGTGTTGGCACAATAGTAATCAAAAATAAATGTTTTAATGCATAATACAATGATAAATATTTTATTTTTGCACAAATTTTAATTTATGGTTAATAGAATCAAGTATTTTGTTGTTATTTTATTGTTTAGTGGAGGATTGAGTGCTCAAGATATTAACTTTAGCCAAGCATACGTATCCGGTTCTTATTTGAATCCCGCTTTGACGGGGCTTTTCAATGGATTCGTCAGGGTATCCAGTCAGTATAGAGAGCAAGGGAGGGGAGCCTTGGACACAAAGTTTAAGACTTATGCCGTATCTGCTGACATAAAATACAAATTTAATACTATAAATAAATTTTCAAAAGATATTCTTGCAGTAGGTTTGTTTTTTGTAAATGACAGAGTTGATGTATATGATTTTAACACCAATATAATCAACCTGAGTTTGGCATATCACAAGGCTTTAGGTTTTAGAACTAATCAGTTTATCGGACTTGGGTTTCAAGGAGGAGTAGTGCAAAAAAATATCAATAGGGAGCATTTGACATTTGAGGATATGTTTAATAAAATTGATGCCTATACATTTCCTACAAGAGAACCGGTCTTGGCAAATAATTTTGCAGTCGGTGATTTTTCCTTAGGATTATATTATACTGTTACTCCTAATCACCTTACTGTTTTTGGAGCAGGAATAGCGTACCAGCATTTTGCATCTCCTAATATCTCGTTTTATAGAAATCAAAAAAATATTACTAATAGCAATAAGCTTTATTCAAAATTGACATTTCATACATCACTGGATTATAAGTCAGCTTCTTTTATCACAATACAGCCTAGAATTAGGTTTGTTAAGCAAGGACCGTTTATGGATTTGGATATAGGGTCAAATATCAAGGTTTCTTCTTTCAATTGGGATATGGTTGCATTGCATTTTGGTTTGAGTATTCATACTATCAAAGATTTGGATTCTTATGGTGTAGGACCGATAGTGCCTTTTTTCGGTGTACAATACAAGAATTTTATGATCGGCACATCTTATGATATAGTGATTACCCATATTGTCAATACAAGGAAGAATCTTGGTGCATTTGAACTCTCTATAAGTTATTTGGGAGAACAAACTAACGAGGGGCTTGTTTGTCCGGAGTTTTAAAATATCCGTTTACATCATTTTATTCCTTTTTATAAGGTAAGAGTTTAATATGGGATAAAACCCTTTCCTTATATCAGCATCAATATAGTCTATATTAAATTGCAGACATTTATTTTTTATGGTATCCCGGTATTCATCCATACGTTTTGCGTACAATTCTTTCACTTCATTTGTTTGAAGTTTTAGTTTCTGTCCGGATTCCATATCGATAAATAGATATGGTCTGTTTTCATATTCCAATTTCCATTCTTTTTCGTCGTCAGCTACGTGAAAAATGATTACCTCATGTTTATTGTGTTTCAAATGCAGCAATGCTGAAAAAAGATCGTCCAAAGAGTCTTTGGAATCCAACAAATCACTAAAAATAACCACCAAAGATCTTTTGTGTGTGTTTTCTGCAATCTCGTGTAATGCAGAGGTCGCAAAAGTTTTAGTGTTCATTTCAGATTTGAAGATATATTTTTCCAATTGACTTAAAAGTAGGGAATAATGTTTAGTTGAAGACTTTGCTCTTGTATGTACATTTACTTCTTCATCAAAAAGAGACAGTCCGAATGCATCTCTTTGTCTTTTTAATAAGTTCATCAAAGATGCTGCTGCGAGTGATGAAAATCTTAATTTATTGATATGGTCGGTATTAGATTTTTCTATGGGAAAAAACATAGATGATGATGTGTCAATTACGATTTGGCATCTGAGATTTGTTTCTTCCTCATATTTTTTTACATAAAGTCTATCAGTCCTGGCAAAAACTTTCCAGTCAATATTTTTAGTGGGTTCGCCTGAATTATACAGACGGTGTTCAGCAAATTCCACCGAAAAACCATGAAAGGGACTTTTGTGCAGACCAATAATAAATCCTTCTACGACTTGCTTCGCAAAAAGATTCAAATCCTCTATCTGTTTAAGGTCAAAATTCTTAAAAAAATCCATATCAAAATTTAAAAAAGACAGAAATATCTGCGCTAAAACAAAATGCGCTCAAGCCTGATTCATTTCAAGGCTTTTTAGAATTTCTGTCTTTGTTTAAAATATATTCAATGATTGATTACAATATCAATTCAACATACTTTCTACTTTTTCGAAAAATACGCTCTTGGGAGCGGAGCCAACGTGTTTTTCAATCACCTCGCCGTCTTTTAGAAATAGTACTGTAGGAATACTCCTAATACCATATTCTATTGCAGTGTCGGGATTATTGTCCACGTCTAATTTTCCAACTTTTACATTTTCAAATTTTTCTCCAATTTCTTCAATGATTGGTCCAATCATCTTGCAAGGACCACACCAAACAGCCCAAAAATCAACAACTGCTAATCCTTTATAGTCCAAAATTTCTTCTTTGAAATTTGCATCAGTAAGTTCTAACGCCATAGCTTTTAAAATTTATAAGTTTAAAAATATTAATTATCCATAAAACAATAAATAGAATGGATTTAGTATAAAATCAATAAAAAAAATCAATTAGTGTTTTCATACAGACACTAATTAATTGAGCTACCATTTTCTATTTCCATATCAGTATTGATGAAACTAAGTTTTCCGTCATTTCCCTCTGCCATTAAAATCATTCCTTGTGATTCTATTCCTCTTATTTTGCGAGGCTCTAAATTAGCCAGCAAGACCACTTGCTTGCCTATAACTTCCTCCGGGGTGTAATGCATAGCAATACCTGACGCAACAGTTCTCTCATCATCTCCAAGATCTATTGTTAATTTCAGTAGTTTGTCTGCTTTCTTTACTTTTTCAGCAGCCTTAATTGTCCCTGTACGTAAGTCCAATTTAGCAAAATCATCAAAGTTGATAATATCTTTTACGACCTTTTTCTCCACGACACTTTCTCTTTCCGGTTCAGTTACTTTCAAATCTACTGTTTTTTGACTCTTCTTCAATTTGTCAATCTGCGCTTGAATCACATCGTCCTCAATTTTGGAGAATAGGTGTTGCGCTTTATTGATTTTGTGCCCCGTTTCAAGTGGCAACTCACCTAAGGCCAATTCGTCAAGCAGTTCCAAAAGTTCTCCTTTTCCTACTATCTCCGAAAGGTTTAATATCTTTCTCAATTTAGCAGAAGTAAATGGTAAAAAGGGGAACAATGTTACAGACAAAACATTGACTATTTGCAATGCAAGGTTCATTATTGCTTTTACTGATTCAGGGTCTTCTTTTATCAATTTCCAAGGCTCATTGAACTGCAATAGCTGATTGCCTTTAGCAGATATATTCATCAAGGTCTTTAGTGCTGCTCTAAACTCATATTTTCTCAAATAGGAGTTCAAATCCTGAAGCTCGTCGTGAAGAGACAACATTTCCGTTTCGTGAAATCCTCCAAAATCTTCATCCCAAACCCCTTTGAACATACTGTCTTGATCGAACTCAGGGACTATGCTATTGTAGTATTTATTTGTCAACACTATTACCCTGTTGACGAAATTGCCTATATTATTTACGAGTTCATTGTTGTTCGTTTCCTGAAAATTCTTCCAAGTAAACTCACTATCCTTATGCTCAGGCATATTTCTTATCAAATTGTATCGCAGTTCATCAATGTTTTCAGGAAAATCATTGATGTATTCATTAACCCAGACTGCCCAATTCTTGGAAGTGGAAATTTTGTCACCTTCCAAATTCATAAATTGATTAGCAGGTACGTTAATGGGAAGATTGTAATTCTCTTTTGCTTTTAATATTGCCGGAAATATCAAGCAGTGAAACACTATATTATCTTTCCCTATAAAATGAATCAAAGCGGTTTCTTTATCTTGCCAATACGGTTTCCAATCTGTATTGTTTGTTTCAGCCCAATATTTTGTAGCGGAAATATATCCTATCGGGGCATCCATCCACACATATAATTTTTTACCCTCAGAATCCTTGATTTCATGAGGTACATCTACTCCCCAATCCAAGTCTCTGGTCATCGCTCTGGGTTGGAGTCCTCCGTCCAACCATGATTTGCATTGACCAATCACATGATTTTTCCATTTTGTAGCGTCATGATGATAAGTCCCGTCCAATTCACCGTCAATGATAAAACTATTCAACCAATTTTCATATTTATTCAGGGGAAGATACCAGTGTTTTGTCTTTTTTAACACCGGTTTTTCCTGAGTCAAAGTCGAAACCGGATTAATCAATTCCAAAGGGCTCAATGTAGATCCGCATTTTTCACATTGGTCTCCATAGGCTTCATTATGTCCACACTTGGGGCATGTACCCATGATATATCTATCGGCCAAAAATTGTTTAGCCTTTTCATCGTAGTATTGCTCGGAATCAATCTCTTGAAACACTCCTTTTTTGTACAAGTCCAAGAAAAATTCTTGAGCAGTCTCTTTGTGCAATTCCGAAGATGTGCGGTGGTAAACATCAAATGAGATACCCATTTTATCAAAAGCCTCGGTAAATTGAGAATGATATTTGTCAATGATTTCCTGAGGTTGAATTCCCTCTTTTTTCGCTCTCATTGTTATAGCAGCTCCATTTTCATCAGAACCACAAACAAATACAACATCTTTGCCCATCAACCTAAGGAATCTCACAAAAATATCCGCACTTAAATAAGCGCCGGACAAATGACCGATATGCAAAGGGCCGTTTGCATACGGTAGAGCTGAAGTTACTAAATAGCGTTCCGGATTTAACACAATTCTATAGTTTTAATTACAATCTGCAAAGATATATATATTATTTAATTTAATGTATTTTATTGAGATATTATCACAAAAAAAGCTCCGATTTGTAAAACGGAGCTTTTTTATTTATTTTTAAAAGTATTCTTAATTAACAAAAACCTTTTTTGTTACTACTTTAGAGTTGTTTTTTAATTGTACTATACACATACCTGAGTAACCGGTTTCCAAAGGTAAATCAATTGAGTTTAGTCCTGGGTGGACTTGTGCTTTTTGGTTGTAAAGTGTTTGTCCATTCATGCCAACGATTTTCACATCAAGTGATTCGGATACAAATGAAGTGACATCAAGATGAATATTGGAATTATTGCAATATGCATTATCAATTCCAAAATCAAATAAATTATCTGTTTTTGTCGTAAGAGTAACTACATCGGAATACGTGGTCGTTCCGTCCAAATCCGTTTGTTTTAGTCTGAAATACAAAAACGGGAATTTTTTAAGTTTCTCATTCAATGGCATTGTGAAGTTATAGTCCTGTCTGTCTCTGCTTTCACCTGCACCCTTTACATCGGTAACACTTTCAAAGTCTTTTCCGTTTAATGACATCTCTACAGTAAAGTAGTCAAAATTCATCTCACTCAATGTAGTCCAATTGAGTTGTGCTTCATCGTTTTTTTGCTTAACGTCAAATGATGCTAATTCAATTGGAACCGTAACATAAGTATTTGACTCTGTTTGTGTACATCCGTGAGTGTTTCCTGTAGCTGTAGCACCGATTTTAATTGCATCAACAGGGCCGGCTACAAATGTTACCTTTATACAATAACTATTAGCAAATGTGTTTCCCATTCCTAATGCCTCCCATGTAGCTGTTGTCCCTTCGGCTGTATAATTTACGTAATAATCCGACCAAGCTGCTTTTTCATCAGAAGGTAATCCTGTTGCAGTATAATCTTTAAAACAAAGTATTACGCTGTAAGTATTTCCGGCAATATAGTCTGCAGATTCAGGATTAAATGTAATATCACAACTCTGCGAAAAGCCGGAAATCGTAAAGAAAAGTCCAAATAACAAAATAAGTAATTCTTTTTTCATCTTAATTAGGTTTTAATATTAAAAAAATGGTTGTTGTTTAAATATCATATAGCATCAACTATACAATATGTTGCAAAGGTACTCCAATTATTTTAATAAATCAAGTTTTTTTTAATATATAACTGTTTGTTTTTTTATTTAAATAATTTAATTATGCAATAAATTCATATATGTTTTTAATTATATTTCAAAATTTCACGCTTTTTAATTTTAATTCTGTATTCTAATCTAATTACTTTATCGATGTGTTTTTAGTATTTTTTCACAAATAATGATTATCTTGCGAATAATTAAATCTTGTTTGTTATGATTAATAGAAATGGTTTTAGATTGGTATTGGGTTTCTTTTTTCTTATTGTGGTATTTATGATGCCCGAAATTATTGATGCCCAAAGTTTTGGTAGAAATAAACCACGGTACCGAAATTTTAAGTTCAAAATCAAAGAAACTCCCCATTTTGACTTGTATTATTATATGAATAATACGGATAAAATAAATGAAGAGGGACAGTATGCAGAATTGTGGTATAAACTGCATCAAGCTATCTTTAGGGATACATTTTTATATAAAAATCCCATACTTTTATATAATAATCATTCTGATTTTCAGCAGACCAATGCTATTGGAGGCTCAATAGGTGTAGGGACCGGCGGTGTTACAGAAGCGTTTAAAAATCGTGTTGTAATTCCTGTCTCATTTACAAATCAGCAAGATTTTCATGTGTTAGGACACGAATTGGTTCATGCATTCCAATACCATACTATTATAAATGGAGATTCAACATCCTTGCGTTCTCTTCAAAATTTACCATTGTGGATGGTCGAGGGATTGGCGGAGTATTTGTCCAAGGGTAGATACGATACTTATACCTCTATGTGGATGAGAGATGCAGTTTTGAATGATGATATTCCTGATATCAGACATTTGAGTGATCCGAGATATTTTCCATATAGATATGGACAAGCTTTTTGGTCGTTTATTACAGGAACTTATGGGGATGAAGCGATTAAACCGTTTTTTGTAAATACTGCTCTTTTAGGGTTTGAGGTTTCGATTGACTCCACTTTTAATACGGGGTATAAAGAATTAAGTAAGACTTGGGTGAAGACCCTTAAAGATTATTATTCCGGTTTTCTGAAATATTCTAAAGAAAAAACAATTGGGAAAAAAGTTGTGTCCAGTAAGAATGCCGGAAAAATGAATGTCTCTCCCGCAATTAGTCCTAATGGTAAATATATGATTTTTATTTCAGAAAAAGATGTTTTTACTACGGATTGGTATTTGGCTAAAACCAATAACGGTAAGATTATTAGAAAGCTATCCAGCAAAATTAAAGATGCTCATATCGATAATTACAATTTTTTAGAGTCTTCAGGAACCTGGTCCCCCAATAGTAAGAAATTTGCATTTGTAGCTTTTCGTAAAGGAAGAAATATTTTGGTCGTGAAAGAACCCGAAACAGGTAAAACTTTGAATGAAATTAAAATTGATAAACTCAGAGCATTTACCAACCCTACATGGTCACCTGATGGGAAATACATTGTTTTGACCGGTTTGGTAGAGGGGCAAGTGGATTTGTATGCATATTACTTAAAGACAAAAAAGCTGAAGCAACTGACAAATGATAAATATTCCGAAATTCACGCTGATTTTTCATTAGATGGACGTAAAATAGTATTTGCAACTGATGCAATAAGTATGAAGGAAGGTAGAACTCATGGTAAATTTGTAATGAATATAGCAATTTTGGACGTAGAATCAGGTAGAAAATCCAATCTTCCGATCTTTAAAGGGGCTGATAATTTGAATCCCGTATTTGATAGCGACAACAATATTTATTTTCTTTCCAATAGGGATGGATTTAGAAATATGTATCTATATGAAAAAAGCACAGGGAAAGTAT
>JALVEE010000096.1 GCA_027008645.1 Saprospiraceae bacterium | reverse complement strand
TATTCCCACTGATTTTTTTGAAGTGAAATCCTTTTTTGATAGACAATTCCAGATTATTTGATTTTTCGGTTTTCAAATTGGGATTCGGTACTAATAATTCCCCCTTTTTTACCCTTATTTTTCCCAGATCATCGATATTTGGATTTCTAAAAGCAGTTGAAATATTGCATGATATTTTCCATTTTTCAAAAAACCGGTATTTAGCTCCGAGTGAAAATGCATAGCTAAAGTTATTGTTTGCCACCCCGTTTAGATAACTGTCGTCCCATTTTATTACCCCTGTATCTTCATACTCCAAACGAATGTGATTTGTTTCGATCCTGCTGCCAATATTAATTTGATATGGATAATCCCTTTCTCCAAAAACATATTGGAAATAACCACCCAGTCTATAGTTGTTTGCTTGATTTGAGGGATATCTGGTCAATATATCATACTTTCTTTCATCAGTAAGTATATTCTGTCTATATGCTTTTGAATCTAATACATTTCCTTGGAAATCTACTCCATACACAAATTCGTTATTTTTATTAATGAAGTATTTTTTAAAATCATTTGAAAAAGAGAAAACCCTTAGGTTCTCAAAATTAAAAATCCTCCAATTATTGCCAAATTTTCGTTGTACTCTATCCTCCTTTATTTTTTGCATAGCAACTATTATTACTGCATTGTCATAAAATATATTTTCTTTTGACAAATCAAGCCTTAAAGAACTTAGGAATCTGAATTGAGGACCATAATACCATTCAGCATATTTGAATTTGCCCCCTTTCTTCTCAGTCAGAAAATCGTATCTCGGGATATCACTTGAAGTCGAATACTGAATATTGAGCGATAATTTTGTAAAATCACTATACTGATAAACAGATTTGCTCATAAGGTTAAATTGGGAATATCCTGTACCTGCTTGAATATTATAATCAGGGTTTTTAAAAACGGAATCAATATTATTAACCCTCTTTACATAAAACTTTCTCTTACCAAATTCCGGATATTTCTCCGGTCGTTTATTGCCTGCTTTTAGATCCAAATAATTTGATTTAGACAAAACAAAAAGTGAAGCAAATTTAGACAATCCAAAATTTACCCCAATAAATCCGGTCTTTTCTTGTGCAGCAGTGGAATATCTTAATTTATAATCGGAGAATTTTGTGTCTAATACCGGATCTTTTGTTTTAAAATGAATGACTCCTCCTATTGCATCACTGCCGTAAGTCAAAGAACCCGGACCAAAGATTACTTCCATCCTTTTAAGTGAAAAATTATCTATTGTAATGGAATTTTGCAAATGTCCGGATCTGTAAATAGCGTTATTCATTCTAACACCATCTAAAACCAATAAAACTCTATTTGCCTCAAAGCCACGCATCACGGGACTCCCACCACCAAATTGTGATTTTTGAACAAAAATATTGCTTGACATAGCCAATGCATCAGCAGTGTTTTTAGAATTGATTATTTGAATTTCTTTTTGACTTATAATATCAGTTTCGGGAATAATATCTTCCAAGTATTGTTCATTCCTTCCCATAATTATCACCTTATCCAGTTTTAGAGAATAGCTTTCCAGAACAATAGTGTTACTATTTTTTAAAATAAAAGATAAGCTTGTTTTTTTTGTTTTATATCCAATAGCTGAAAAAGTCAAATATTGAGAGTCCACAACATTTTGAATTTCTACTTTCCCCTTTTTATCGCTTAAACCGATCAAATAGTTTTTGTCTATATAAACAGATACGCCTTCAACCGGAGTTTTAGCTTCATCAATTATTTTAATAGTTTGTGCTGTCGTAACGATAGGCAAAAGCACAATAAAGGGCAGAATAAATTTAAACTTTTGGCAAAATAATTCTAAAAGTAGTTCCTTCATTGACTTTGGATTTGTGAACAAATATTTTCCCCTTGTGATAATCTTTGATAATTCTTTTGGCAAGAGACAAACCAAGACCCCAGCCTCGTTTTTTAGTAGAATATCCGGGTTGGAAAACGGTTTTTAAGCTTGATTGAGGAATACCTTTACCCGTATCTCTTATATCGATAACTATTTTATCAGCTTCGCTTTTGGTTTCAATATGTATTTCCCCTTTGTCTTCCATGGCATCAAGAGCATTGCGAAGCAGATTCTCGATTACCCAAGAGAAAAGATGTGCATTGACTTTTGCTTCTAAAGCTTCATTTTTATCAAAATCAAAATAATAATTTATGTTTTTAGGAGACCGCTTTTTTAAATACTCAACACTGCTTTTTATTATTTCATTAACATTCAAGGGCTCAAGTATGGGAGCTGAACCTATTTTTGAGAAACGGTTTGCAATCAACTCCAACTTTTTCAAATCTTTCTCCATTTCATTTATAGCTTCCACTTGATCCTCTGTTGGCTCGGTAACTGTCTTTAGATATTCTGTCCAACCCATTATACCACTGATAGGCGTTCCCAATTGGTGTGCCGTTTCCTTGGACATCCCAACCCAAACACGGTTTTGTTCGGCTCTTCGAACAGAACTAAATATCATATATCCAAACAATATAAAAATACTTATTAGCAGACCTTGCACCAAAGGAAACCACGTAATAAGAGTATAAAGCCTAGATTGTTTGTAGTATATTCGCGGATATCTGGGCATATTGCCCTGAAATGACTCATCATCTGATGTTGGAACTATTGGTGGTATCCCCGATTTTTGAATCTCTTGTATCTGTTGTTGTAAAAATTCTTGGTTATCATCTTTGTCATCACCCCAATTTTTCCCCTCAAGTATATCTGTCCCATCATCGATTATCAATGGATTTTTAATACTTTGCAAGATTGTCAATTCAAGATTTACATCCTTTTGGTTGATTGAATCTGATAATGTGCTATTTAGACTATTGAGAGCAAGAGTATAATACTTTATATCACTTTTTTCTTTTTCGGCTAATCTTTTTGAAAGATAATTGGTATAGACCATAGTGAAGACTGTGATTATAAGCCCTATAACCAAAAGTAATATTTTCAACCAAGATTTTTGTTTATAAATATCCACAAACAGATTTTAACAGTGATTTATTCAACAAAATTAATAATAAAACTCAATTGGTTTGAAAATCTTGTCTAATAATTGTAAAGTTGATTGCCTCTTTTCATTTAACGGCTGTAAAATAAGCAAGTGATTTTTGTCCTTAGTGTCAAGTCAAGTGTAATGTTTCGGGTAAGTTGATGTTATTTTTGTCGAGAACAAAGCATATAATTTTCATCATAGCCGTAGCTATGGTGGAAATTATTAATGCAGTTATCGGCAAAAAGAACGAATACTTGGTCTGAAAGAGTATGCTTGACTTGACACTAAATTGAGCCAAGAGGTCAAAGAACTATTATTCAATCATTCTAATAATAAAACCTTATTTTAATATTAATAAATTATTTGTTTTGTTATTTTTGGGGTTTTATACCAAATTAACTCGTTACATAAAACAAAACGAAGCAAATAATGAATGAATCAATTGTCAGTATATTTATGAAATGGAGTGGGGAGACACCTTATAAAATCACTCCCCTACCTCAATCAGGTTCTAGCAGGAAATACTATAGAATCAAATCATCCAACCATATAGCTATTGGCGTCGAGAATACCGATCGAAAGGAAAATATTGCTTTTTTGGAATTCACCAAGCACTTTCTGAATAAAGGGATAAATGTACCTGAAATTCTTTTTTCAGATCTTGATAATGATGTGTATCTCTTGGAAGATTTAGGGGATATTACCTTGTTTTCATATTTGACAGACAAAAAGAAAACAGGCAAATTCCCTGCAAAACTCAAAAGTGTATATAAGCAAGTCTTGGATCAATTGCCGGAAATTCAAATTAAAGCTTCTGAGGACCTGCCTTATATATACTGTTATCCTCGCGCGGAATTTGACAAACAATCGATGATGTGGGATTTGAGCTATTTTAAATATTATTTTTTGAAATTAGCCCAAATTGAGTTTGATGAACAAGCTCTTGAAAATGACTTTCAAGCTTTCACAGAT
>JALVEE010000095.1 GCA_027008645.1 Saprospiraceae bacterium | reverse complement strand
GCTTCTTAATCTAATTCTAATAAAATATCATCTTGCAATACAGAATCCCCCTCCTTTACCATGACCGACTTCACAACTCCATCAATCTCTGCCTGGATATTGTTCTCCATTTTCATCGCTTCCATAACCAATAGTGTATCTCCCAAATTCACTGTATCTCCTATTTTTACATTCATCTTAAAAATAGTTCCCGGCAATGGTGCTTTGACCAGTTTCCCTATCTTGCTCACAATCTTAGCATCTTCATCACTGGTTTTGACTTTTGCTCTGACCAATTTCGGGGTTTTTGGTTTTTTGGATTCTCTCTCTACCATTACCTTATAATTGGTTCCGTTTATCTCAATCTCGACAATATTATTCTCGAAACTTTTTATTTTAGCATCGTATTGGTTTCCTCTTATTTTGAATTTAAACTTTTTCATTTTTCAATATTTATTTCTCTGAAATGCATTTGTGGTATAAACTTTTGAACTCCACGGAGAATAATCCTTTTTTACTTTTTTGATTGTCATCAATGTACTTTCATCATCGTGAAGCTCATTGAAGTACAGAAATAATGCAACGGCTATAGCTGCATTCTCTTGTCCTGTGATAAACTCATCACATTTATCACAATCCTGATCTTTTTGTTCAAGTTTATACTTCCATTTTCTAAAAAGAAGAAAAAGGCGTGGCAGATTTGCAAAAATCAACCAAAGAACAACCAAGGCAACAAACACTATTGTGTACCCGACTACAGCTATTATCAATGCTGATGAATCCATAATTAATTATTTATAATGGTATATTTGAATGTTTTTTTGGAGGATTGATTAATTTTTTGTTTTCAAGAGTTTTGAATGCCCTAATAATCCTGAATCTGGTATTTCTCGGCTCTATCACATCATCAATAAAGCCATATTGAGCAGCAACATAAGGATTGGCAAATTTCTTTTTATATTCATCCTCTTTTTCTAATATATAATCGTTCTTTTCATTTTCATCTTCAATACTCCTTATCTTTCGACCTTCTAATATTTCCACTGCTCCACTTGCTCCCATTACCGCTATT
Source organism: Saprospiraceae bacterium (assembly GCA_027008645.1). Lineage (GTDB taxonomy): Bacteria > Bacteroidota > Bacteroidia > Chitinophagales > Saprospiraceae > JADJGA01. The sequence goes on along the minus strand of JALVEE010000095.1, from coordinate 2,962 downwards.
TCTGCTGACGGCCAAGCATAATTCACATCACCTCTCAACTGTTTGCAACTCATCACATCGTGCGCCCCTCCATAGGATTTCCTAAGAGTTATGGTTACTTTTGGGACAGTAGCTTCTCCGTATGCAAAAAGCAATTTTGCACCATTGGATATTATTCCTCCATATTCTTGTGCGCTACCCGGCAAAAATCCCGGCACGTCCACCAAGGTCAAAATCGGAACATTGAAACTATCACACATCCTTACGAATCTCGCTGCTTTTTTTGATGCTTCAATATCCAAAACCCCTGCTAAGAAATTGGGTTGATTTGCTACTACTCCAACGGGACGACCGTCAAATTTGACAAACCCGACTACAATATTTTTAGCATAATGTCTATGAAATTCCAAAAACTCTCCGGAATCAGCAATCGTATAAATGATATCTTTCACATCATAAGGCTGGTTAGGATTCTCAGGGATAATTTCATTAAGGATATCATCACGTCTATCAATTGGGTCCGTATTTTTCGTTTGAATAGGATCTTCCAGATTATTTTGTGGCAGATACTCCAATGTCTTTCTTATCAGCAAAATCCCCTCATCCTCATCTTCTGCTCTAAAATGCGCAACCCCCGACTTAGTAGCGTGGATTGTAGCACCACCCAGATCTTCTGTAGATATCACTTCGCCTGTCACTGTCTTTGTGACCTTTGGCCCTGTAACAAACATATAGCTGGTTTTATCACTCATTATCACTACATCTGTAAGTGCCGGAGAATAAACAGCCCCACCTGCACAAGGTCCAAATATCGCCGAAATCTGCGGTATTACACCGGAAGCTAAGATATTTCTTTGAAAAATTTCAGCATAGCCTGCCAAACTCATCACACCTTCTTGTATTCTCGCCCCACCGCTATCATTGACACCTATAACGGGTGCTCCAACCAACATTGCCTGGTCCATTAGTTTGCATATCTTTCTGGCATAGGTTTCTGATAGCGACCCTCCGAACACGGTAAAATCCTGAGCAAAAATATAAACGATTCTACCATCAATCGTTCCATGTCCTGTCACTACTCCATCGCCAAGATATTGCTGTTTTTCCAAACCAAAATCATGAGACCTGTGTTTTACAAACATATCAAACTCCTCAAAACTACCTTCATCCAATATCATTTCGATTCTTTCTCTCGCCGTATATTTACCTTGAGAATGTTGTTTTTCAATTCTTTTTAGTCCTCCCCCAAGATGTGCTTCCTCTCGAAGATTGACCAATTTTTGTATTTCTTCCTGTCTTGACATAATTATTATACTTATAAATGTTCATCAAATTAAAAACCTATTTAGCGTCTTTGCCACATAGTTCCGTCAATACGCCAAAACTTGACTTGGGATGCAAAAAACCTATATTCAGCCCTTCTGCTCCTTTTCTTGAGACTTTATCTATCAATTTCACTCCTTTTTCTTCAGCCTCCTTTAAGGAGGCATTTACATCATCTGTCGCAAATGCTATATGGTGGATTCCCTGTCCTCTTTTGGCTATAAATTTTGCCACAGGGCTATTCTCATCAGTAGCTTCGAGCAATTCAATCTTAGTTTCTCCTATTTTAAAAAAAGCGGTTTTTACCATTTGATCTTTCACTTCCTCCACTGCATAGCACTTAAGTCCCAATACGCCTTCAAAAAAAGTTTTTGCCTCTTCAATGCTCTTTACAGCGATACCTATGTGTTCGATGTGAGATAAATTCATATTAAATAATTATTATCAGTTTAAAATAAAATACAAAAGTGTTTCTATAAAAATTATAAACATAGAAATAAAATGAATAGCATCATCAATTTAGAAGTATTCTATATTTATAATTCACACTAGATTTAGAACTAATCTAAAATTCTAATTATTGTCTTATTAATATATTCTGGTGCACAAAACTATAAAACGGAAAAAATAATTAGAATAAGATAAAGGTTTTTTTACTATACAATAGCAGATTACTTAATAATAATAATAATCCTCTTTTTCAATATTCTTCTATTTTTATTATCAAATACCAATATGTAATATAACCCAGATGATAAATCTGTTATATTTATTGAACCTGAATTATTCATTTGGTTAGCTTTAACTTGCTGTCCATATTGATTTATAATAATGTATTTATAATTCGAGTGTTCACTTTTTATTCTGAAGTATAACATCCCCATAGCAGGCTGAGGATATATCTCAATGTCCTCAAGTTTAACTTCATTGAGTTTAACTGAAGGATCATAAATAAGACTACTGACTTCATTTGTTGTTACTGCTTGACTATAGTCATAAAAAACATTTGCTTCATTTAGAAATGAAATGTTTAATTCATTAGAAAGTGATTTTATTTTGAATGTAACATAACCTTGACTTTCAATAAAACTACTCGTACTATCAGGTAAAAATATATCATCAAATAAAAATGTAAGTGTTCTGTTTTTTAAAATAATTTCTACATTATGACTTGCATCTATAAATTCAAATGAAGCGATATCAAGATTCTCAGGCAATTCATCCACTATCCTAATATCCTCAGCATAAGAATTTCCTGTATTTTGAAATCTTATCGTGTATATTAGCTCATCGTCTTCATTTATTCTCAAATTTCCGGTTTTATCTGTTGATGATACTATCTTGTCATTAGAGTCATAAGAACATTGCAAGTGTAATTTTATAAAATCCTCATGAACTTTTATTGGTTGTTGATTTTGATTGTTTTCATAAACTTCAACCTTTATGATTAGACTATCATTTTCTAATTCTTCAGACCCGGGTGCTATAAATAATAGTTTGGACTTGATATTAGAATAAGGGTATAAATCATTATATTCAAGGAAAATTTCACGCTTATCTGTATTATGAGAAGTGAAATCAGTAAAGTCCGGATGCAAGCGAATATAATCACTGTATGTAACTTTAAGAAATCCGGAAGACTTTTCGGTTCCCATATTTT
>JALVEE010000094.1 GCA_027008645.1 Saprospiraceae bacterium | reverse complement strand
TATTTGCATAGACCACCCCACTTATGAAATTAATCCGTTTTACTTCTATCAATGTGCCGTTAGGCACAAAACATGGGTAAAAAAGGCTATTAACCAACTAAAATACGTGCCGTAGGTACGTAATGTTGCCCACATCAAAATAAAGTGAAAAAACAAAATACACCTTATACACCCATTATCTTGACTAAACAAATTTTTTTTGTATTTTAGCATTTCTAAAGCTAATTTTTTATGAAATATCTACCAATAGGAATACAAACATTAAGCAAAATAATAGAAGGAAACTTTGTATATGTTGACAAAACCGAAATTGCTTATAATTTGATTCAAAAAGAAGGATATTATTTTCTTTCCAGACCGCGCCGCTTTGGTAAAAGCTTGTTTTTGGATACACTCAAAGAGATTTTTGAAGGAAACAAAGAATTGTTTAAAGGGCTGTATATTTATGACAAATGGGATTGGAAAGTAAAATATCCGGTGTTGAGATTAAGTTTGGGGTCTGGAGTAATTAAAACTATTGAAAAACTAAATAAAAGGTTGAATAGCATTTTAGGAGATGCAAATAAAGCTATTGGTATTAATTGTCAATCATCTGATCCTCAAGAATGCTTTAAAGAACTAATTCAAAAAGCAAGTGAAAAATATAATCAAAAAGTTGTAATACTTATCGATGAATACGACAAACCTATTCTTGATAATATCACAGACAAGGAAGTTGCCCATGAAATGCGGGATGTTATGAAAGATTTTTACGGTATAATAAAAGATAATGATGCTTATGTCCAATTCGTATTTATCACCGGAGTTAGCAAATTCTCCAAAATGAACCTTTTTAGTGGCTTGAACAATCTTGAAGATATCACTTTGCACCCTGATTACGGCAATATATGCGGATATACTCACAATGACTTGCTAACTGTTTTTAAAGAACACTTGCGTGGAGCTGATATGCAAATGGTCAAACAGTGGTACAATGGCTATAATTATTTTGGTGACAAAGTTTATAATCCATTTGATATTTTGCTTTTTATTTCCAATAAATTTGAATTTAGAAATTACTGGTGGAGTACAGGGAATCCGTCTTTTCTAATAGATTTATTAAAAACAGGAAATTATTATATTCCGGAATTGGAAAACTTTACTGCAAATGAAGAAATTCTTAATACTTTTGATGTTGAAAAAATTGAATTAGTTGCCTTGCTTTGGCAAACAGGTTATTTGACAATTATTGATAAAATTAAAGATATATTTGGCATTGAGTACAAATTGGGTATTCCAAATAAAGAAATTAGAATATCTTTAAACAATCTCTTTATTACATATTTGACAGGAGAAACAACCGAAAAATTAAAACAGCAAAAGAAGCTATTAAGTATGTTACGCAATGTAGATTTAGATGGTCTGAAAGATACTTTTTTCTCTCTCTTCGCTTCCATACCATACAGCAATTTTACAAACAATAAACTTCCTGAATATGAGGGATATTATGCAAGTGTAGTGTATGCCTATCTTGCCAGCATTGGACTGGATATTATCCCCGAAGATATCACCAATCTCGGCAGAATGGATTTGTCGGTCAAACTCGAAGATAAGTTATTTGTTTTTGAATTCAAACTGACCGAAAAAGCTACCGGAAATGCACTAAAACAAATCAAAGAGAAAAGATATTGGGAAAAATATCAAGATTTCGATAAGATCTACCTTATCGGCATTGAATTTAGCCGTGAAAAAAGGAATATTATCGGGTATGAGTGGGAAAAAGTTTAGATAAGTGGACAGCATATTTACTTATTTCTGATGCAACACACCAACATTTTTTTAAATCGAGATATTTATCTATACATTTCAACAATTCTTAATAGTAAGCGTTAGTACTTTGAAGATACATAATAATCAAAAAGGCGTAGTTCATTTTTTTGCGCTGCGGGTTTATTCTCCTTTAGGAGTTAGATTTATCCAGTGAAATCATCGAAGTATTTCAATAGGAGGCAATGGATGGGTAATGCGAAAAAATGAATTATACTAAACCTAAAATAAAGCAATGGAAAACAATAAAAAAATAGCACTAATCATACTTGATGGATGGGGGAAAGGTCCAAATCCAAATATCGATGCACTAAAACAGGCAAATACTCCTTTTATGGATAATGCTTTGGAGAATTACCCAAATTCCGAGCTCGTAACTTATGGTGAACAAGTCGGACTTCCGGAAGGACAAATGGGAAATTCTGAAGTAGGACATATGAATATCGGTGCAGGTAGAATAGTCTATCAGGATTTGGTGAAAATCAATAAAACAATCGAAGATAATTTATTGGAATCCAATCAGGAAGTTCAAAACCTGATTAATTACGCTAAAGAAAATGATAAGCCTATTCATTTGATGGGACTTTTGTCAGATGGAGGTATCCATTCCCACATTAATCACCTTGAAGCATTAATCGATATATTTAATTCGCACGGTATAAAGGTATATATACATGCATTTATGGACGGACGGGATACTGACCCTAAAAGCGGTAAGGATTTCATACAAAAATTGATGCATTTTATCGATGATAAGCCCAATGTCAAAATATCAACTATTTCAGGTAGGTTTTACGCAATGGATAGGGACAAAAGATGGGATAGAGTGAAAAAAG
>JALVEE010000093.1 GCA_027008645.1 Saprospiraceae bacterium | reverse complement strand
AAAGCCTATGATGCCATGGTCTTAGCCGAAGGAGAAGAAGCTAGAAATCCAATGTTCGCTATAAATAAATCCTATAATGAAGATGTGACAGATGAATTTATGAAGCCAATAGTAATGGTCGATGGTAGCGGTGACCCCATAGGGAGTATCGAAAATGGCGATGCAGTATTATTCTTCAATTTCAGATCAGATAGACCAAGAGAATTGACAACAGTATTAAGCCAAAAAGATATGCCGGAGCACCATATGGAAAAACTTGATTTGTATTTTGCAACAATGACCACATACGATGAAAGTTTTAAAGATATCCATGTACTTTTCACAAAAGATAACCTCAAAAATACAATAGGAGAAGTATTTTCAGATGCAGGTAAAAAACAAGTTCGTATTGCCGAAACAGAAAAATACGCACATGTCACATTCTTCTTTTCGGGAGGAAGAGAAGATGAATTCGATGGAGAGAAAAGAATACTCATCCCCAGTCCTAAAGTTGCCACTTATGATCTAAAACCACAGATGAGTGCAGATGAAGTGACTGATGCCATAATCAAAGAAATAGACAGCAATGAGCCCGACCTTATTGTATTGAACTACGCCAATGGTGATATGGTCGGTCATACAGGCGATTTTGAAGCCGCAAAAATTGCTGCGGAAACCGTGGATAAAGATTTGCAAAGGTTGGTGACAAATGCGTTGAAACACGATTATATGCTTTTGATTACCGCAGATCACGGCAATGCCGACTATATGATAAATCCTGACGGCACAGCTAATACTGCACATTCTATGAGTCCTGTTCCTTTTATATTTATATCAAAAGATGCACAGCAATACAGTATCAAAAACGGGAAACTTGCAGATATCGCACCAACAATGCTTTCGCTGGTAGGGATGAAGATTCCCGAAGAAATGACAGGAGAAGTATTGATAAAAAAGAAGTCGAAAAAAAACAACCAATTTGACATACAAATTTCCTGATAAGCCCCTGATAAGCGAGTGTCTCCGACCTCGCTTCTCTGACATTGCTTCTTTGATCTTGCCTCTTGCAAAATTGCACTATATACTGTCTGCAAGAAAACACATCAAACCTTAAATTGATTCTTATTACAACACTAATCATTGCAAAAAAAATATAAATAATAATTCTCTGAATTTAAAAAATTTAGATAAAAACTCTTATATTTGGTGGTTGGTAAACCGGCATTATCCTTTTAGTGGAAAAATCATTTAAAAATAATTCAATATGAAAAAAGTAAAATTCATTTCAATTTTGTCTATAAATCTATTCCTAGCTTTGTTTATAGTTTTCTTATCCAATGTCAATATTCAGGCACAAACCAATGTGAATTTAAAGACATTATTGACAGGAAGTGGCACTTGGGAATCCAAGATATGGCAATATGGAGACTATAAGTATATAGTAAGAAGTTATGCTAGAAATGTAGATGTACTATATGATGAAGAGGTTATTCTGGAGAGTAATACTACAGAAGATGTAGGTGGTGTGATAATCATCAAAATAGATAATGCAAATAATTATATAGGGTATAGTGTTACCGATACACTATTTAACTATGAGCTAAAGACAGTATCTACTAGTGGAGACAAATTGTGCTTCGGGGTAGTATATGAAAATGAAGAAGAAATGGATAGTTTTAAGGTATATAGTGTAGATGAAGACCTGAAAGTAAAGCCGATATTTGTTAATGAAGGATATGGATTAAAGAAGGTCGGGATTCAAAATTCTATACTATATATTGGAGGATATTTTTCGGGTAAGTATAATTATGCAATAGCAGGAGATACGCTTGAAGGTTTGTTTGGACAATATTATGAGCCTGCATTATTCAATTTAATTATTGATACTAAAAAAGATAGTGTATTGTATAAAGGAGTTGCCGGTTCAAGTGATTATAATAAAGTACTAGGCACGGTGGTAGAAGATAATGGAGATGTATTATATATAGCAACATTTCAAGGTAAAGGGTATATTATAGGTCAAGATACTTTTGATATGTATGGTTTGACAGACAATCAAGTGATATCATTTAACGAGAATTCCGTTATCTATAAGTTAACCAAGGAGGGAGAAATGGTTTTCATAAATGCATTTCAGTCAAATGACCGTTTTGTTTATGCTCATAAATTCAATAGTGATAAAGAAGGAAATATATATGTAGAGATTATGTCAAAGGCAAAAAAAGTATATTATGGCGATGAATTGCTATATGATAATAGTGATGGAATTTTAATGACATATTTTGTAAAATTGGATCCTAAAGGTAAACTTTTATGGAAAACGTGGATGAAAAACGGTAGATTATACAACGGAAGTATTCTAATTAGTGGAAATGATGTGATGTATCTCGGTGATGATTTTAATAGCAATAGATTAGGAGTGGAAATACAAGGAATTGAGTTCCCATATCTGGGGGAAAGAGTTTTGTATTTTTTTAGATTGGATAAAAATACAGGTGAATATAAGTCTTCATCTTGGTATAAGAGCTCTTTTGGATATAATATGTCTCAAATTGGTCAAGATACTGTATGTATGTATGGTATATACACCTTGTCTGAAGTAATAGATGAAGATGATTTATCATTAAGAGGATATTGTGTTTTTAATAGAGTTGGAGAATCTACTTCGATTAGAGATAAGACAAAATCTAATAGCGGAATAATTTATCCTAACCCAATATCACAGGGTAAGAGGATAAAAATAAAAAATGAAAGGCTAAATGTCGTTGAAGTGGAAATACTTGATATGTCAGGCAGACGAATAATTGTCAAGGATAAGTGCATGGATGAAATAATATCAATCGACACAAACACTCTTAAGTCCGGTATATACCTTGTCAATATAAGATACAAAGACCAGGGCTATATAGAGAAGATAGTAGTAAAATAGAATCAATAGGGAGCATCCCATTCTATTATTTGCGCTTTTATTCCAAATAAAAAGAGTATAATGAGGAGTGTAGATAATATGATTTTTTTCATTTTAATTTGTTTTTTTGTTAGAGGATTGATACTCTACTAAAGAATTATAATTCAAATATACTAAATATTTTGTTGCCGGATTAGTAGGTGCACTTCATTTTTTTCGCTTTTTTACAAGAAGTTTTGTTGATGTGTTTAATATAGCGTACCCACGGGACGCATTTTAGATGGATAATAGCTTTTTTATCCATATTTTGTGCCTAACGGCACATTGATGTTAGTATATAGAAGTATAACGGATTAATTTCATAAGTGGGGTAGTCTATCCAAATAGGAAAAATAACATTAAATACGAAAAAATGAAATACACCTGATATAGTGAGTTATCAATTAGTTCAATAAATCTTTATATATTAAAGATGATTATAGACTTCTCCTTAATTGTAATTTGTTTTTTTGCAAATTAGATTGTATGTTTGTGCTGGAAAATATATTTTTTAAAATGCTAAATATTAAGGAAATGAAAAGAATCTCAACTTTGCTATTGTTTGTTTTATCATCATTTGTTTTATTTGGACAAAAGAATGATGTGGAAAAAAATATTCGGGAATTACGCAATCCAAATCACAAATACGACATATTTCAAAATGATATTTTGGAGCCAAACCGACAAGGAGAGAAAATTTGGGTAAATGACTCTATCGTTTATTTTGATTATGCGGGAGATGATCAATGGCTACCAACAGATTTGTATAGAGTAACGAATAGAAATGGATACGGAAGCAATACATCCGGGATTAAAGATAAGCTTGATTTTGATTTATTTGAGTGGGTGCCCAACTATAAAGATACAACAGTTTATTATTTCAATAATACAAAAAAGTCTTATCTGGAAATGAAATGGAATGAGGAAACCAAAGAATATTCGGATACTTCTCTGTATAAAGTTTATAATGAAGCAGGAAGTGTTGTTAAAAGCATTTTGAGGTCGGGAAACTACGGAAGTAAATATGTATTTTTCTATGATGAGAATGGAAATGATACATTATTTATAAATTATCAATGGGATAACGAGAAAAACAATTGGTATTTTTATTATTCGGATGAATCGACGTACGACGAAGATGGAAATATTGCTACAGAAACATTTAAGCTACTGGATTCTAATACCGATAGCATATTTTATGACAGTAAATATGTTTATGATTTTGCAAACGGACTACAAAGAAAGGTCACTATGTTCTTGTGGGATAAAGAAACAAAAAGCTGGGTTGATTTATTACAATGGTCATATCATTATAATAATTTAAATCAGAAAGATACTGTAATAGGCAAAAGATTTAATTACTCCGGCGAATGGGTGAATAGTGAAAAAACGGTTTATTCATATAATATTATCGGAAAATATAATTCTATTTACGAGTATAGATGGGACTCTGTTTGGGTAAATAAACAAAAAAAAACATACGCATATATTAACGATGAATATTTGACTGATTATAGCAATTTTTATTGGAGTAGCGATTCATTGAGATGGGATATTGATTCAAAGAATATTTATACTTATGATGATAATTTTAATAAGTTAAAAAAGATCCATTACAGAAGGGATTATGAAGGTGTATTTGATAAATCATCAGCAATAGCATATTCTTGGTCTGAATTTGAAGTATCCGGAATCGAGGAAAATGATTATTCAAAAATCGATATTTTTCCAAACCCTGTGAAAGACTATTTTACCATAGACTGTGAATCAGTCGATGATATAAATGATGTAAATATCTACTCCATGCAAGGGAAACCGGTTAGAAGCCTACATAATGTCAGGGATAAAGTTATCGATATTCAAGATTTGGAAAAAGGACTATACATTATAGAAGTGAATACAATCAAAGGCAAAAAATACAATAAGATAATCAAATATTGAATCTGGCATGGGTTAATATGATTAGCCCCGTATGAAATGCGGGGTAAATGTGAGAGAGGATATGGAACGCCGAAAGGTGTTCAATTATCAATTATTATGTTGTATGGATATTCAACTCCTCCGGAGATGTACTCTACTTGTTCGGATACCGCGGGTTTCACCCACGGTTATTCACATTTATCCCGCTGTACAGCGGGAAATATTATCTTTCCATAAAATCGTTGGACAGAACTCGCAATGCGAAAAACTTAAATGCACCTTTATGATTTTAGAAAGAAAATAAAAATGTGATTTCTTGCAGACACTATATAGTGGCTGCATGAAAACAGACAATTTTTGAAATTCAGATAATTATTGCTTAGGTTTTGATTTTTTTGCAATGATTTGATGCCCTTGTATCAATCACTTGTAAAAAAGTCAAAAGGTGACAATAAGAATCAATTTCAAATTTGATGTGATTTCTTGCAGACACTATATAATAAAATCTTAACTTTGTGGTAATAAAAATTAAGAACTATGTTTAAAATAAATATTTACCTCAAATTTGCTTTAATTGTTTTGTTTTTAGGACTCGGTATTTGGCTTTGGGCAGCCTATGGTACTTGGTATGGGATTTGGTTTGTGATTATAGGTCTCGTATTGCTTGTTAGTTATATTATGCTTGGTACTATTGTTTCTGCTTCGGAGTTTGTGCAAAAGCAACAGTATGAAGAGGCTGATAAGAGATTGAAATTGACTCTCAGCCCAAAATTGCTGTATCCTACAAATAGGGCGTATTATTATATTCTGAAAGGTTCTTTTGCCGTAAATGAAAAAAAACATAAAGAAGGAGAAGAATTTTTTAATAAAGCTCTTTCCATTAAGCTTCCATCGGATAATGAAAAAGCCATGGTTCTTTTGCAATTGGCAAACATTAATGCATCAAAAAACAAGTGGACTGCCGCTAAAAAATACTATAATGATGCTAAAAAACTGAACATTACAGAAAAGAATCTTAAAGGACAACTTAAGGAATTTAATAAGGTTTTTGCAAATAAAGGCGCTATGAGACAGGCCGCAGCGATGGGAAAAGATGGCTACAAGATGATGAATAGAGGAAGTAAAAGGAGAAGACCAAAAATGAGATAGTATTTTTTTTTATAACAAGACTGGAAAAAACAAGGATTTTTCATACATTGCGATTCAAAATAATGCATTATGAATAAAAATCGTTCGCCTTGGTCTTGGATTCCGACATTGTATTTTGCTGAGGGGATTCCCTATATAATTGTGATGTTTGTCGCAAGTGATATGTACAAGACATTAGGTGTGTCAAATACCTCATTGGCTTTTTGGACTTCGTTATTGTATTTACCTTGGGTAATAAAGCCCTTATGGAGTCCTTTTGTGGACATCTATTCCACTAAGAGAAAATGGATTTTTTGGATGCAAATTATTCTGGCATTATCATTGGCAGGTGTTGCCTTTGCTTTGCATTTGCCATGGTGGTATCCGGTAACTTTGTTGTTTTTATGGGGAATGGCATTTACCTCTGCGACCCATGATATCGCAGCAGATGGTTTTTATATGTTGGCTTTGACGGAGAAAAAACAAGCGTTTTTTACAGGAATAAGGAGTACTTTTTACCGTTTGGCAATGATTGCAGGGCTGGGCTTATTAGTGATAATAACCGGATTGATTTTGGACAATACAGGCTTGGAGACAAAAAGAATTGAAGTAAAGGCGGTAAATCAAAATGACTATGTTTTTGCTGATGGTAAAAAGCAATTGGATGAGTTTGTTATCAAAAACCAAATGGCCGAAAATGTAAAACCTGAAATAAAGGTTTTTCCGGAGAATGTGGCTATTCCACTATATAAAGATAGTAGTTCTGTAGATTCAGTTAATGTGTATTTTTTGCTTACTGCAATGCCTGAAGATGAGGATTCTATCCGGATGACTTTTGGTCAAAAGGAAGGTAGCAAGGATTTGTATTTAGCGGGGCAAAGTGTCTTTGTTTTTACTAAAGACAATTGGAATAAGCCAAAGATGACTACTATTAAACTCAAGCACAATTTGAAAAAAGTTGATAATGCGTTTTTTGATGCTAAGGCAGGAAATGTGTCCTTGGCTTGGTCAATTTCCATAGGTACATTAGCATTGATTTTTTTGTTATTAGCCTTATACCATAGATTTTTATTGCCATATCCGGATAAGGATAAGCCGGCAGACAAGGAATCTCAGAGCTCATATACTGAGGTTTTAGCATCATTTTTCAGATTAAAAGGGATAGTGCCGGCAATTGCATTTTTGTTATTGTACAGGTTTTCGGAGTCTCAATTGACAAAAATGGCTTCTCCCTTTTTATTGGATTCAAGGGAGAATGGGGGGTTGGCTTTATCGCTTACCGAAAAAGGTTTTGCCTATGGGACAATTGGTGTATTAGCATTGGTATTCGGTGGGATATCAGGGGGGCTTTTAGCAGCAAAATATGGTCTTAAAAAATGGATTTGGTGGATGGCATTAGCTATCAATCTTCCCAATGCAGTATATATCTACATGTCATATGCTCAACCGTCAAATCTTTATACTATCAATGCTATGATTGCTGTAGAGCAGTTTGGATATGGTTTTGGATTTACCGGTTATATGTTGTACATGCTTTATCTTGCGAGTAAAAGCCAATATAAAACAGCACATTTTGCCATAGCTACCGGATTTATGGCATTGGGAATGATGCTACCCGGAATGATTAGTGGTTGGGTACAAGAGTCTTTGGGATATCAGCATTTCTTCATATATGTGATATTATGTACTATACCCAGTTTCATTGCGCTTTGGTTTGTAAATAGAGATTTAGATGCTAGTTTTGGTATGAAGGAGTCATAACCCGAATTATTCACAAGTATTTCTATTACGAGCTCAAACTACCGGCTATTAAAGGAAATGCTAAGAAATTTTATACCTCAAAAATGGGTGTCCATTTACTCGGTAAAAAATTCTTGCGCTTCCCTTTACTACCCGCCTGCCAAAGTGCTTTGTACGGCGGGCAGGTTGGTATTTTTAACTCTCATTACGAAAACCCGTGAATAATGCGGGTTAAGTAATTAAAGAATTATGTGTTAAATATAAACTATTATACTTTTAAAACCTTTATATATTATTGATGCTATTATGTCTCTTCGACTATTTAGTTTAATATCTGTTTATTCTCCTCCTTATAGTTCAATAAATTCATTGTAAAATAGGAAGTTTGAATCTCAAGAATATTCCATTGGAATAAGTATTGAGTGATTAATGGATATTGCGGGTTATAGACAATGATGGCATTTAGAATTAAAAATAAGTGACTACTCATGTGTACCTAATTTTAGAACAAAAGTAACGTGTATCTGAATAGTTACAATAATAAAAAAGAAAATATGAAATTTGAAGAATTGAAAATAATTCCCTCTATACTCAAAGCGGTGAAAGACAAAAACTATACAGAGCCAACTTCTATACAGGAAAAAGCGATTCCAATGGCATTGAGAGGTGATGACATACTGGCTAGTGCACAAACAGGTACGGGTAAAACCGCAGCTTTTGCAATTCCTATTATTCAGCATTTGTACAATGAACAAAAGCACTTAAAAGGGAGGAGGAAGATATCTTCATTAGTCGTAACCCCAACTCGTGAACTGGCGATTCAAATAGGAGAAAGTTTTAGGGATTATGGCAAATATACAAATATAAGAAATACCGTGATTTTTGGTGGAGTACCTCAAGGGAAACAAAAAGATGCATTGCAAGCGGGAGTAGATGTACTGGTGGCTACGCCGGGACGTTTACTTGACCTGATGAACCAAGGTATTGTATCCTTAAGAGATATCAAATATTTTGTTTTGGATGAAGCGGACAGGATGCTGGATATGGGTTTTATCAATGATATAAAAAAGATTATTGCAAAATTACCACAAAAGAGACAATCATTGTTTTTTTCAGCAACTATGCCTGATAAAATAGTGAAATTATCAAGAGAAATTTTAACCAATCCTAAGAAATTGGCAGTAGATCCTGTTTCTTCTACAGCTGAGACAATTCAGCAATATCTGTATATGACTAACAGAGTAAATAAACGTGAATTGTTGCTGCATATTCTCAATAATCCCGAGCTTAATCAAGTTTTGCTTTTTTCAAGAACAAAACACGGAGCTAATCGTATAGTACGAAACTTAAAGAAGGAAAATATAGCTTGTGCGGCAATACACGGAGATAAAACTCAAAACCAGAGACAAAAAGCACTAAAGGATTTTAAGGCCGGAAAAATTAGGGTATTGGTTGCTACAGACATTGCAGCTCGTGGAATCGATATTGATAAATTGCGTCACGTTATCAATTACGATATTCCCAATGAATCTGAAACTTATGTGCATAGAATCGGGCGATGTGGTCGTGCAGGCGAAGAAGGTATCTCTATTTCGATTTGTGAACCGGAAGAGAATGCATATATCAGAGACATCGAGAGATTGACCAAACAAAAGATACAAATTGTAACTGACAATCCTTTTCCTCAAACTGATAAACCAATGACTCAGACTGAAAAAAAGGAATGGCAAAAGGAAAAAAACAAAAGAAAGCAAGAGTTCTTTGCAAATCGTAATAAAAACCGAAATTCAAGAGGCAATAACTTCAATCGTAAGAGGAGGTAACATTTAGAATGAATTTTTCGTTAGCTAAGTAGTAATGGGCGCATTTCATTTTTTCGTGTTGAGGGTTGATTCTCGGTTGTGGCTCTCCCGGTTTCGGAGTCTACGAAGAAACAGGGAGTTAGACCTGTCCCGTAAAATCTGATAAGGTTTCTACAGGAGGGCAGTGTTGCAAAAGTGAAAAAATTAAATTTACCTGAAGTAGAAATTTAAAATTGATTCATAATGTTGAAGTTATTATTTGCCATATTATTTGTTCCCGGTGTAGTTTTTGGATGTTGTTCCGGTTATCAGGAATCTATTTCAGAGATTATGAATCATCCTGATAATGACTTACGAGTTTTTACTTGTACCATCATTAAAACTTTTGTAATAAATTCTAGTTACGAAAGTGTTGCGGTGATAGATAAAAGTTATTATGGGGATATAAAAGATACTGTTTATGTCCGGACTGGAGGTTTTACGACCGCCGGAGGAGAAAAATTAATTCCAGGTAGCAAATGGTTGATTTTCACACATAACAGAGATGGATTACATTTCAATGCAATTGTATGTGAGCATAATTCATCTATTGTTAAATTTAGTCCCTGGACAAAGAGGCGATATAAAACAGTAGAAAGGGGAAAACAATATCTTAAGTTTCTTAATGAATATGAGGAAATTGTAAAGTCGAGATTCACAGGCTTTAAGGTGTTTTATTACAAGGATAGAAAGATTGCAGAAGGATGTTTCAAAAATGGAAAGGCAAATGGTAAATGGATTCATTATTCAATGCGAGATAACTATGAATACAATTTAGTAAAGAGTATTATGTTTTATGAAAACGGTAAAAAACAAGGAGATTGCATCTATTATTATAGTGACCTTGACACTACAATTGTTTCTGAAATCAAAAAATATAAAGATGATAGGATTCTTTTAACCAAAAGATCGAGAGGAGGAGAAATCAAATATATTTATATAAATGACAAAGACCGGTTATCAGAAAGCATTGTTTTGGATATTAATGGAGAAGTATGTAAAATCGAAAATAGATATAATAGAGATTATGCTAATTCCGAATATTTCAGTATTTCTTATAGGGATGGCTATTACTTGAATAAACGAGATTCAAATTCTTATGAAATTCCCGGAGAAGGGTTGTATTTCAGGGGACTAAAAGTAGGAAATTGGAAATATTATACCAAGAAGGGAAAGTTGATAAGAACAGAGTATTATGACTATCCGGATACGACAATTGCCGGTTTTAATGTGTATGATGACAATAGGAAAATAATAATTTCGGGCAAACTTGATGGAAATAAAAGAGTGGGTGTATGGAAAAGATATGATACCAAGATTGTGTATAATTCTGAAGGCATATTGTTATATAAAATAAGTTCTTTTAATTATGGGCATAAAATATTCACTCCTTACAAAGACTTTAAAAAAAATGGTTATGAGATTAATTATTCTAAGTCAAATGCCA
>JALVEE010000092.1 GCA_027008645.1 Saprospiraceae bacterium | reverse complement strand
TTTCAATCTCCCCTCTAACAACGTAATACATAGAATTAGAAATCGGATAAGTTTGTGCGTTCTGATATTGTTGCACAATGGCTCCATATAAATTAGCCTCTCCCTTACCTTTTGCAACTGCTACCATGAAACCTTTTATTGGGATACCCACAACAATCGAATTCGAACCCAAGGCAGATGCAATTTTTTTCATGTAATTCTTGTCCAAAATTTTTTCGGCTGCGTATTCATGTTGCGCCATTGCAATTTTGAACTCTTGCATTTCCTCCACTTGAAAAGGAACTTCTAAATTTTCAAGATTTTTAATAGCCTGTTCTTTTATTTGTTTGTCTTCATCTTCGCTTTTTGATTGGGAATATTCCATGTAGGCTCCTTTGTCTACCCCATACATTAATATTGGACTGTGTTCATTTCCGAAAAGTTCATCTACGAACATTCCTCTTCCTTTTTGAACTTCAAATTCTTGTCGGTTTTTCAAAATTGGTAGCAGAGTACTCATGTTTCTTCGTTTTTATTTTTTTATTAATTGCAGCTAACGGTCAGTACATGCAGCGGACGCAGCGATAGCAAGTCTGATGACATGTACATTGTTAGCTACTGCCATTTTTATTCATTAAATCGTGTTTCAATATCCATACGTTGATGTAAAATCCTAATAATTTCAATTAAGTCATTTTTTCTGTTGATTTTATAGAAAATGAAATGTGATTTAATTTGAGAACGAAAATATCCTTTTCTCACATTACTATAATCTATTCCTGACTTTGGGTTTTCTGCAAGATATTCTATTTCATCCATTATCAAATTGAAATATCTATCAGCCTGTTGTATCGACCATTTCTCAATTGTGTTAAGCCAAATATTTTCAATATCTTGACTTGCTGCTTGACTTATTTTATATTTCATTATTCCATTAAATGTTCTTGATGAAGTTTGTTTATAAAAGTGGTTCTGTTAAAATCTTTTATAAATCCTGATTTTTCACCTTTTTTCAGCTCTTTTATAAGTTCACCTTTTTTTATTTCTTCATATTCAAGTATTCTCAAAGCACTTCTTACAACTTCACTTATTGAAGAATATTTTCCAGATTTAACTAGTTGATTAATGAAATTATTGAAATAATCTCCTAACAAAATTGATGTATTTTTCGCCATAATTTTAAATTTTACACAAAAATACCAATTCTTGGTATAATTTCAAAATAAATTATCATATTTCTTTCGAATAGGTTGTAGCTAACTACGTTATATGAATAACAAATTTATGTTTTTATTCCGTTTTCTCCAAAATATCGGAGGATAAGTTCAAAATATTATTTTTTACTTATTTTTAACGTATGCACTCTTTTTGATTATAAATTTTTACTGTATAATTTTGTTATTATCGAAAAACGATATAGCTTTGCGATAACGAATAATGATAATGTAACTATATGGAGAATAAATTAATAAAGGATTTATTGTTGGGATTTATAAAAATACACATTTTGTATCATGCTTCCATTGAGCCGATATACGGTTCTGAATTTCAAAGCGAGCTCAAAAAGCACGGTTATGATATTTCGTTTGGGACATTGTATCCGGTATTTCACAGACTGGAAAGGGATGGCTATCTCAAATCATTTAAAGAGAATGTGAGAGGCAAGATTAGGAAATATTATTCGATTACAGATTCCGGACTTGAAATACTGACTGAAGCAAAAGCTAAGATGAATGAGTTGGTTTCAGAATTAAATGAAAAATAATAATGGTAAAGATTAATAATTTGTCTATAGAGTTTAAAAGTGAGGTGATTTTCAAAAAATTTTCCTTGGAAATTAGAAAGGGAGAGAAAATCGCGATTTCTGGTAAATCAGGGAGAGGAAAATCAACGCTTTTAAATTTATTAGCGGGTTTTATTCCTGATTTTTCAGGAGAGGTGTTTATTGACAATATACGGTTAGAACCTGGGAATATTGGAGAAATACGGGGTTTGATTGCTTGGCTTCCCCAAGATACTTCACTTAATTTTGATACGGTCAGTGATTTGTTTTACGCTCCGTTTGGTTTTGCTAAAAACAAAAAAGATATTCCCGGAAAAGATGAAATTTCTGAAATTTTTAAGGCTTTTGAATTGGATGAATCATTGATGTCTAAGGGGATAAAGGAAATTTCCGGAGGTCAAAAGCAGAGAATTATTTTAGCAAGTTGCATGTTATTGAAAAAACCTTTGGTACTTTTGGACGAGCCGACTTCGGCATTGGATGAAAACATTAAGGAAAAGGTGACAGATTATATCTTGGATAAAAAAGACATTACCGTATTAGCTGCGACACATGATGCTTATTGGGTTGATAATTCAGACAAAGAGATAAAACTATAAAAGAAAATGGGAAAAGTTATTGATATTAATTATTTTGAGTTATTCATCGGCTATGCTTTATTATTGATACCTGTTTTTGTGTTTTGGTATTACAAGACAGGTTTGGTTAAAGATACATTGTTTGCGAGTTTTAGGATGACGATACAATTGCTCCTTGTTGGGGTTTACTTGGAATATATTTTTAAGTTAGATAGCATTTGGGTTAATATCGCATGGGTTTTGGTGATGGCATTAATCGGTGCATATACAATTATTCAGAGGAGTGGATTGAGATATAAGATGTTCATTGTTCCTATTTTGCTTTCCGGATTGATTAGTATTGCGGTATCGGACGCATATTTTTTAGGTTTTGTAGTTAAGCTTGACAATATATTCAATGCGAGATACTTTATACCTGTAACCGGCATGTTGTTAGGCAATACTATAAAAAATGTAGTTATTTCATTAAATGCTTATTACAAGAGAATCGATGATCAACAAACTATGTATCGTTGGTATTTGGCTAATGGTGCATCGAGGGAGGAGGCGCTATTGCCTTTTATGAGACATGCATTGAGAATAGCATTTAATCCATTGATTGCAACAACTGCAATAATGGGTTTGATATCTTTGCCGGGTATGATGACGGGGCAGATATTGGGAGGTAGCAATCCTAATGTAGCTGTTAAATATCAGATTATGCTTTTGATAACAATTTTTTCCTCAGCTATTTTGAATGTTGTTTTAGCTATTTATTTTTCTAATAAAATCAGTTTTGATGGGTACAGCAATCTTAAAAAGGATATTTTTAGACCAAAAAAAGAGCTTGCCCTCAGCCGGGACAAGCTCACGATTTCCCGATAGAAACCGGGAAATATAATTTAAATAAAAAGATTATGCTTCTTCAGATTTTTCTGTCAAAAGCTCTTTTTCAATCACATCTATCAATGTAGATTTTGGAAGAGCACCTACTTGCATCATTGGTTTTCCACCTACAGGAATAAATAGGATACTAGGAATACTTCTGATTCCAAATACACCGGCGAGTTCTCTTTCCGCTTCTGTATCCAACTTATAAATTTTAAGTTTACCCTCATAAGTCTCTGAAAGCTCTTCAAGGATTGGAGCAACCATTTTACAAGGTCCGCACCAGTCAGCATAGAAGTCGATTATCGCAGGAACACTGTCTTTATAATTCCATTCTTTTTCTTTAGTATAGTCAAATATCTCATCGAGAAACATTTGGTTGGTCAATTTAATTGTTGCCATAATAAATTTTTGTTTAACTTTTTGATATAATAATAATTATGAATTTTGTTCTGTAAAAATCATATTTAAACACCCTAACAAAATAAAATTTGATTTTGTTCTATTATTTCAAAAAAAAATCGTAAATATTTATTTTGTCTTTAATAAGCAAATTATGGATTGTATAAGTCCGGCTGTAGTTGAATGTGTAAGTAAAACGGTATTTTACCGACTATTTGCTGTTAATATTTTATTAATTTGGTTTTGATATATAATAATTAAACTTATTATTGATTATAATTGCGGAAAATTTATTGAAATTCTGTAGAAAAACACATTTATGAAAAAACTAATTTTAGCTTTTATTGTTTTAACTATTTCTTCATTTGGAAACCTTAATGCTCAAAAAATCAACTGGATGAGTTGGGAGGATATGATCCAAAAGCAAGGT
>JALVEE010000091.1 GCA_027008645.1 Saprospiraceae bacterium | reverse complement strand
ATTATATGCTTTGTTCTCGACAAAAATAACATCAACTTACCTGAAACATTACACTTGACTTGACACCAGTGTCAAGTCAAGCATACTCTTTCAGGCCAAGTATTCGTTCTTTTTGCTGATAACTGCATTAATAATTTCCACCATAGCTACGGCTATGCTGAAAATTATATGCTTTGTTCTCGACAAAAATAACATCAACTTACCTGAAACATTACACTTGACTTGACACTAGTTTTCTCCGGTTTTTTGATCTTAAAAAATATCAATATAGAAAAACAATCATTCTGCTCTATTGCCCCTCCTATCCAAAATAAATCGTATTACAAAGCCCAAGTGAATGTCGCTTTTACTTCTCCGTTGAAGAAGTCATGCTCCATCTCTTTCTTGTTTCCTGGAAATCTGTTTGCTATCCAGTTACCGTAGGAAAAATTCATTTTAAAGGCTCTCCAGTCAAAAATACCAAAGCCGTAAGTATAATCTGCATCCCAAGGAAGTTTTGTGTCTTTGATAGGGTAATAATAAGCAGCTCCTTCTATATAAATTCCTTTTGCAATTGTCCATCTGGCAGCAGTGGACAAAACTATTTTATTATTTCCGGCCTTATTTACACCGTATTTATCTGAATACTCATAAAAATACCTTATTGCAGGCACAATCCGTATTTGTGAAGATTCATCATATTTCATGCCGGATCTTCTACTGAATAAGTCATAATTATAGCTGGCAAAAAAGAACCCTCTTCTGAAATTCTCCAACCAATCGGTTTTTCTTCCATTTTTTTGAAATAGATTATGCGGCTGATAATTTTCATATCCAAATGAAAAGGATTTGTTGTGCCAATCATACCAGCCAATTTGATAAAAAAGATCTGAAAGAAAAGGTGGTTTCGTCGGACTGGTGTTCATATCCACATAAAACGAAGTTCTTAAATGCAAATGCTTATATAGGTTAAAATCAAAGTTCAAGTTAACCGAATTACGAGGAAACACATATAGTGTATCATCTTTTGGTTTGTAAGAAATAACGGAGAAAGCATATCCAATATCTCCTCTCACCTTACCGGTACCAATCACTGAGTTTTCGATACCCCACATTTGTCCAAAGTTATCGTATTGCGCTGTTGAAACGGATGATATTCCTATTAATAATAGAAATAAAATAAGAATTTTAGATTTCATAATTATAGTTTTTTTTATTAAAATTAGTATAAATTATTTTTTAGTTAATTTAGTATTCGATTTTATTAATTGGTCCAAGTTTTTTATATCGGAGACATTCAAGAATGACTCCATTGGTATTCGCTGTAAGGGCATAATTGATCTTATCTGTATTTTGGTAATACCCCGAATAAAACCCTTTATTTTTATCTTTCATGGTGATTGCTTTATCATATAGCTTTTTTGAATATTCATCGTTAAATAAAGTATGCCAAGCAAATGCTGCCTTGGTTGAAAAAGTTTTTTTATCATTCACTTTTTCGCCATCAGAACTCACACAAACCCATTTATCTTTGTTGGAATATATAGTATTGTAAACAAAATAAGGGAAAGTATCCAGATGTCCTTCGGAGACAGCAATCAGTTTTTGACTTGCTTCGGACTTCCTTTTTTGAACTTCATATATTCGATATGCTAATTCTTTGGAATTAATGTCCCAGCCGTATTCTAGCCCATCGAGGATGTATGGTTCTGAAAGTACATAATTATAAGCCGGGTAAAATTTCACTTCTCTGGTATCGGCAGCTATTTCAATTCCGAGTATTTTTACAAATTTTATAAAATCAGTGTATTTCAAGGCTTCAGATACATCAAATCCCATTCTATCATAACCCTTGGCGACATATTCTTCATATCCCAATTTACCCTCTTGTACTTTCATCATTCTTTTGTCTTTGAAATTGAAGCCAATACCGTGTAGAGTCGCATCTTCGATTATTTCATCTATTTTCCACCTTGATACCACTTTCTTCATCAATGGAAAATACTGAGGATGATCCTTCATTATTCTATATGAAAATGAAAAGAATCTACCGATGTCCATTGCTGACCAACCAATTCCTTCATTTGTAGGGTGATTATCGTAGTCTATCATCGATAAATTATAAGTATTGTATGATTTATTGGGAAGTTTATCTTGGAATAGTTTCATTGTGGACATTGACTTTAGTATCAGAGTTAGTTTTTGATCAAATTCTATAGAATCTATGATATTAATTTCATAAGCACTAGCCAGTGCGTGCAGATATGAAGTCACATCCCACAGAGTTGTACCCGGGTATTTATCGACACTATTCACAAATCCTGTCTCGGGAATATAATTATTTTGAAAATACCTCCAAGCTATTTTACCAATTTCCAAATCCTCATTTGTTAAATCTATTTTGTATGCAGCTAAAGGATAATGTTTATTCTTTTTTATAACAACTTCTTTTTTGAAGATATCTTTATAGAATCCAAAATCAGAAGGTCTTGCTTTTTCAATCCAAAGAACAGTATAAGCACCAATTATGATACTGACAAAAAAGACTATTGGTTTTATCAAAAAAGTATTCTTCTTCATAATTAACAATTTGCAGTTTCTACATCATAGTCATTTTTCCAAAATCCGGCTCTGATGAATGGAATAATCTGATAAAAATTGAATATCATCCAATATGTATTTGCAAAAAGAGCAGAATAAGATGGATGATTATTAGTCGAAACAAGGTAAATATTATATGAAAATCCAATTAAAGTAACAATAACCCAAGTCAAATGGGGCCATATATGCTTAAACGACGGATTAGTTCTTTTAGTAACAGATTTTTTTGTCACATTGAATTTTATTTTTTTACCAAAAATCACATTTAAAAATGCTATGAATTTGACCCAAATTCCAGCCATATAGTATTGTTCTGATCTTTTGGTAGATACTCCCCAATTTCCGATAGCAGCAATGGCCACATTCAACAATAAAAATGGAACGATTCTAAGGAAAAAATCGAAGTTAAATGCTTTCAACGGAGCTTGAAGTGTAAAAAAGAAATACGTAGGATACAACATAAATATCGCTAACCAAAACGGAGATAAGTACGACCAAATAGTTTCCAAATACGCTGCTTTTTGTCTCCAATCCAATCCTTTTTTGAATAGCGGATTGTGTTTACTAAAAGCAATATCCAAAGTCCCTTCAGCATATCTTTTACTTTGTTTGACTGTATCATCCAATGTTTGTGGAGAAAGCATTTTGCATTCTACATCAGGATGCTGGTATGATTCCCAACCTTCATTGTGCAATAGAATAGAAGTAAAAATATCTTCTGAAATATGATGAGCAAACGGTCTGAATGGCTCTGTTTTACGCAATTCTTGTTCGTAATTGATCAAATCGATATTTCCTTTTTTTGATGCCTCTTTTAGTTTTGATTGAATTCTTTCTTCTCTTTCCTTTATTCCCAATTTTTCCAAAGCATCTCTCCTCTGGATAGAACCAGCACCACAACTAAATCCGGCATTGGCAGCATTTCGCCTTCTCAATATTATATCGTAAAAGAGTCTCGGATCAGTACCGAATATATTTTTTCCTACAATCCATTTATCGCTTTTTGGAATCAATCTTCCAATGATATTTCCTACTACGGGAATCTTTTTAGACAAACACTTTCTCAATGAAACACCTTGAGGTATGTCATAAAACCATTGAGGTGTCTGAACCCATCCTAGGTTTTTATTCCTGAAATATCCTGTAGTGTTTTTAAGAAAATTAGGAAAAACTCTGGTATCTGCATCCAATACTACAATCAAATCACCATCTGTCTGAACATATGCATTGTTCATATTACCGGCTTTGAAACCAACATTATCTTCCCTGACAAAATAATTTATACCGTATTTTTCAGCTAATTCCTTAAAATTTTCTTTTTCCGGATCTCTGCCGTCTCTTCTACCATCATCCAAAAGATGAATTTTAATCGACACATCATCAAAAGGATATTTTAATTTTGTGGCATCTTTGATTGTATCTTCCACTATCTCCAATTCTTCATTATAACTCGCAATGAAAACATCTATTTTCAGAGGTCTGTCTTCTTCATCTTCTTCCAAATCCTTGATTTCACCTAAAAATCGAACAAATTTTTTCTTCTTTACATCTTTGTGTCCCCAGTAGTTTATAACAGTTAGTATAGAACCTATGAAACTCAATACTTCTGCTATAAACAAAGGAAGCGATATAACAGGAATATCCCAATTTATTGAATAATTCCACCTCCATATTAGATAATCCAGTCCAATAAAAATGAATACCACACCGATTACATCAAAAATCACGTCCCTTGTCAAACTGAACTTGACAGGAATATATGGTGTTCTTGATTCAAATCTCTTGTAATACTGCATTACTTAGGTGATTTTTTAAAAAATTTTACACCTAACAGTTTTTTTTACAAAAAGTTTATTTTGAATCGTTATAAATAAGAATTTGCCGTTAATGCCATTAACCTAAAAAGCAAGAATATACGGGTCAAATAGTTTCGTCTTCTATAAAAATATTAATACTTACATCTCTTGTGTTAGAAGAGATGTATTTCATTTTTTCGCGTTGCGGGTTGATTCTCCTTTAGGAGTCAGAGGCAAAGCAATGAGTAAAGCAAAAAAATGAAATACGCCTTTTCATAAGTGGGGCGGTCTGTATATATAGAAAAATTAACCTTATATACGAAAAAATGAAATGCACCCATTAGAAGTGTATGATATGAAGTTTTATGAATTATTTTTCATAATAAACTATGACTTCTTCACATATTTGGTCAGAATTATTATTTGTTGTCCATTGATTTTACCGGAAATTTGATCCGGATTATCTGCTACCAATGATATTCTTCTAACAGGGGTACCTCTTTTAGCAGTAAATCCTGCTCCCTTTACATTCAGGTCTTTTATCAATACTACAGAATCCCCGGATACCAATTCTACTCCCGTACTGTCAAGATGTTTTTCTACGAGAGGAGCATCTTCTCCTTCCCCTGTAGCTTTAGCCCAACTAAGAACCTCATCATCCAAATACATCATATCCAATAAATCTTGAGGCCATCCTTCCCCTCTAAGTCTGGTGAGCATTCGCCATGACATCACTTGGATCACAGGCTCTTCACTCCACATACTATCATTGAGACATCTCCAGTGATTGATGTCCATATCATCAGGATTCTCTATTTGATGCAAGCAGGTATCACAAAGGTAAATGCATCTATCTGCTATTATTTCCCCAACAGGTGGAACTTTATATACACTTAAATTTCCTTTTGCGGCACAAAGTTCGCATTTTGAACCACTTCTCTCTATTAGTTTTTCTTCTATACTCATGTTTTAATTTTATTTTTTTAGTAGGTTGGATAAATTTTTAATAAATCATCAATCGAATAATGTTTTTGTATTTTTATTATCTATTTTCACTTTTGCATCTTCGGTATAATAAATAGTTTCACAATTGGGACAAACAAGGTAATATTTAAAATAATAGCTCTTTTTCTTTTTTGTATTATTTTTCTTGCCTATTCTCTTTACTAATGGAGTATTGCATTTACGGCAAAGATCTCCCTCTTTCTCGATTTTTGATTTAGGCCTGTTTTCGTTTGCAATATATCCCAGGTCATCTTCCAATTGGTCGCTGTTTAATGCCATTGTTGCCAATTGGTCACATCTTTCATTTTCAGGATGACCATTGTGTCCTTTGACCCAATTGAACTCAACATCGTGATATGAAATAAGTTCCAATAATTGTTTCCACAGATCAATATTTACCGCTTTTTCCTTTTTGTTTCTATACCAATTATTTTGTTCCCATTTCCTGACCCAACCTTTGTTTATGGCATCCACAATATACTTTGAATCCGAATATACTTTTACTTTAGATTTTCTTTTCAATTGTTTTAGTCCGAAGATAATCGCCATTAGCTCCATTCTATTGTTGGTAGTAAGCTTAAATCCTCTTGCGAATTCTTTGACATGCCCTTTGTAATTGAGGATTACTCCGAATCCACCTTTTCCGGGATTGGGGTCAGCTCCACCGTCAGAATAAAGATACACAGTTGGTAATTCTTCCATAGGGACTTTAGTTTGATTTTAATTTATTTAATAGTCTTTTGGTATTATTCCCCAATTGAAGTGACTGTTGCCAATATTTTTTTGCCTGTTCAACGGCTCCGTTCTCTCTTTCGATGTCACCCATTAGTTCCAAATAATAAGGATGATTTTTCTTAAAATCCTTATCGATTTTATCCAAAATCCGTTCGGCTTTTTTTATTTTTTTTGTTGAAATATAGCCATGAGCCTGCATCAAATTTATTTCGTTGTGCATTTTGGTTTTTGCTCCTGTGTATGACAATGCCTCATCCAGATATTCCAATCCTTTGTCAACTTTGCCTAAATTGATATAAGCTTTGCCGGCATTGTAATAGCCAATAACTTGATTAGGATAATAGTCAATGGCATTCTCGCTTAATTTTGCGAGTTTATCCCATTTTTCCAAGTAGGAATATATGGCCATCAATTGCCTCCATATCTCAAAATTCTTTTTACTATCATCCAATGATTTTTTGTAATAAACTTCGCTTTCTTCAATATTTCCGCTATTGTAGAGTATATCGGCGTGTAGCGCATTTGATTTTGCATCATCAGGATACTGCTCGAGTATTATTTTTGAAGCTGCTATCAATTGACTGGTAATTGGTGTATCTTTTGATACTTTTCCGACAAACGGAATCAAGGTTTTTATTTTGTCATCCAAAGTGATTTCAGGATTCTTTAGCATCGGAATAAGATTTTGTAGATAATCCTCTTCCTTTTGTTTGAATTTCTCAACTGTGTGGAGATAAGACAAAGCAACCGGGTTTTGTGGTTCCAATACCAGAATTTTTTTATATGTCTTTATCGCTTTTTTATTGTCATTCATCAAGCGATATGCCATAGCTTTTTTCATTAAAACATCGATATTGTCCCCTTGTTTTTTAAGCGATTCATCAAGAATTTTAATCGCTTTTTTATAGCTTTTGTCTCTTAAGAGGACATTGGCCTTTTGCAATTCAATATCCCGGCTATATCCCGTTTTCTCTTCCAATAAATCAAGGACAGATAATGCTTTTTTAGTATTTTTTGCCCTTTGGTACATTCCGGCGGTTTTGAAATAATTTGTTCTGTCAAAATTTTGATTTGGCAACATGCTTTCCATAAGTTGAGCCGCTTCTTCATATTTAAATTGCTTTTTCAGAACATCGAGTAAAAACAATTTGTAAATTGATTTTGTGTCATCTTTGGCAATAGCTTTTTTTGCATAATTTTCAGCCTCTTCAACTTCGTTTTTCACTAAATATATTTTAGCGATCTCAAAATCGATAATACCGTCATTTTTTACTTTATTCTTCAATTTCTTTAATTTGGACAATGCGTCATCATAATCTTCCAAAGCAACATCCTGCATTGCAGTAATAAAATCTGTCTCCAAATCAATTGATTCCGGAGCAACGCTTACAGGGTCTTGAGCATTAATGCTGAGTAAAGTAAAAAACAGCAGAATAGCAAAAAAATATTTATTCATATATTAGATTTAATTTCAGTATAACGAAGATATTGCAATAATGTTGAATATCCTTATATTTTTTGTATTTTTGCTACAAATACGTACTATGCTAAGCAATAATTCGGTATTAAGACGATTGAGATATGCTTTTGACATAAAAGATTCCGACGTGGTTAAGATATTTGATTTAGCCGGTGTCAAGGTTGATGAAGAGCGAGTAATCGCTTGGTTAAAGAAAGAGGAAGATTCCGGTTTTGAATTTATTGAAGATAGATATTTGGCTGCATTTCTCAATGGTTTTATCATTTTGAAGAGAGGGAAAAAAGAGGGAGTAGAACCGGTAAATGAGGAAAAACTAAATAATAATATCGTATTCAGAAAAATTAAAATCGCGCTTAAGCTGAAAGTTGAAGACATCATTGATATTTTCAAAGCAGTAGATTTCAAGGTGAGTAAGCACGAGATTACTGCGATTTTTAGAAATCCAAAACAAAATCAATACAGAGAATGCCAAAATCAATTTTTGAGGACTTTTTTGCAAGGTATAACAAAAGTAAATAAAAATTTACAGCCATAAGAAATTCTTTTTGCCGCCATTTATCCATTTGTTTTAATGATTTATCGAAAAATTATTTACAAGAAATACAGATTGATTATATTTGGCAATAATATTTATGAAAATAATTAAACACAATTTTATGCCGGTACTTAAAATTGACAATGTAGTCAAAAGATTTCACAATAAAACAGCTGTAAACGGAGCGTCGTTTGAAGTGAATAAAGGAAAAATATTTGGTTTGCTCGGCCCAAATGGAGCAGGAAAAACTACTTTAATACGAATCATCACAAGCATACTCAAAGCAGATGAGGGAGTGGTTTATCTCAATGGTGAGAAATTAAATGAGTTTCACCCTACACAGATTGGATATATGCCTGAAGAGAGAGGATTGTACAAAAAGATGAAAGTTGGCGAACAACTGTTGTATCTAGCCCAACTCCGTGGGATGTCATACAAAGATGCTAAGAAAGCGATAGTAGAATGGATGACAAAATTTGAAATGCAGGACTGGTGGAACAAGAAAATCGAAGAGCTATCAAAGGGTATGCAGCAAAAAGTACAGTTTATAGTCACAGTGGTTCACAGTCCGAAATTGATTATTTTGGATGAACCTTTTACCGGTCTGGACCCGGTAAATACCGAATTGATAAGAAAAGAAATCATGAAATTGAGTGATAACGGAACCACTATAATATTCTCTACTCATAGAATGGAGCAAGTAGAAGAAATATGTGAAGATATCGTTTTGATCAACGCAGGAAAAGTGATATTGGACGGTAAAGTAGCAAAGATAAAAGAGGATTTTAAAGAAAACAAATACAAGGTAGAATTCGCTGGAGAAATAAATAATGATTTGTTATCCGGATTGGAGGTAGAGGATAGAGACGGAAGTTCATTTGTCTTTAAATTGAACGAAGGACAAACATCAAATGATTTATTGAAAATATTATTGGATAATGGAGTCTCAGTAAAATCATTCAATGAAATACTGCCTTCATTGAATGATATATTTATTAAATTGGTGACAGATTAATCTGAAAGAGTAATTCTAATCTATGTATAAAAAATTAAGAAGATGAAAAAACTTTGGTTAATAATAAAAAGAGAATATTTGATAAGGGTAAAGAAAAAATCATTTTTGCTTATCACTTTATTAGCCCCATTGGCATTTGCGACCCTGACACTGGGGATGGGATTTATTTCGGGTTATATGGCGACTAAATCTTCTAAGAAAGTTATTGTCAAAGATGATGCGGGGATATTCAAATCATTCAATAGCGCTAAAAAAGGCAATACCTATGATTTTACGTCATTGCCTTTGGATTCAATTGTCAATACATATGATAAGGAAGGCTATGATTTGTTGGTTCATATTCCGGATTATGATGGAAATTCCAAAAAGATAAAAGTGCAATATTATTCCCAAAAAAAACCGGGACTTATCACATTGGAAAAGATAGAACAAAGGATATCCGAAGCATATAAAAATTATAATATTGATAAATCCGATGTTGATAAAGAATTGATTAAAAGCTTTTCCGTTGATGTAAGTTTGGAAAATGCGAAATCCAACTCTAAAAATGACAAAACCGGGAAATTGTCAGTAATAATAGCGACAGCATTGGCCGGAGCTATGGGGTTTTTGCTATATATGGTAATCTTTATATTTGGTACGCAAGTAATGCGCAGCGTGATGGAAGAAAAGATCAATAGAATAGTTGAGATAATTATTTCGTCTGTGAAGCCTTTTCAGCTAATGGTGGGAAAAGTGGTAGGAGTTGGAGCAGTGGGATTAACTCAATTATTGATTTGGATTATCTTTATTCCGGTCATAATGATGATAGCCAATTTGATATTTGGAGGTGGAATTGATTCATCTAATATTTCAGAGCTACAAGGACAAATAAATCCCGATGACCTCAAAGGCTTCAATTTTTCTCAAGTTATAAATGAATTTTTTGCGCTTAATTGGTGGGTGATATTACCGGCATTTATACTGTTTTTCTTAGGCGGGTATTTTTTGTATTCCTCACTTTTTGCCGCTGTTGGATCTGCTATTGGTGATGACCAGGGGGAGAGCCAAAGTTTGATTATGCCTATCACTATTCCCGTTATTTTTGCAATGATAATTATGATGAACACCTTAAATGACCCTGATAGTCCTTTGGCTGTATTCGGTTCGATTTTTCCATTGTTTTCCCCGATTGTGATGCCGGCAAGACTTCCTTTTGATCCACCAATATGGCAAGTAATACTTTCATTGGTATTGTTGATAGCCACTTGTGTATTATTTATATGGATGAGTGCTAAGATTTACAGAGCGGGAATACTTATGTACGGAAAGAAATTGAGTATAAAGGAAATGGGAAAAATGATATTTAAGAAGTAGGAGCTGCTTAAAGGCTAGAGTTGAATATTCTTAATCTTAGTTGAATAAACACTTTTTAAACGATATTAGATTTATTATAGCCAATTTAACAAGGGAATCCTAATATTATTCAAGTTTCATGATTCTTCTGAAATATTTCTTTTTATTAGAGACAATTACCAAAGTGTAAATTCCCGGAGGAACATCATAAAGTGGAAGCATAACCTCCTTATCATTTAACTCAGCAAAATCAGCAACAATACTTCCTAAAACATCATATACTTTCACATTATTTATCTTATTTATAGACTTAATTCTAATTACTTTGGAAAAAGGGTTAGAATAGATATTAAAAGCAGGTGAATTTCTATCCGGTATATTTTTATTTTTGTTTGAAGTATTTATTAAATATGTTTTACATAACTCATTATTCAGTTGGTCTTCATCTCTATATGTTTGAAATTTAATACAAACCTCTAACTTTGCATGGTCAAAAGGAATGTTAAAATCTATTGAGTCTATTCCACTATACAAAGATGAAAAACCCAAGTTTTTCTGATAGATTAGGCTGTCAATTGTCTCATTATTTAGTTTCAAAAATACTTTATTATTAAAAGCTACTCCGGGACCATTATTCTTGAAATGATATTTTAGTGTGTAGGTATTTCCTGGCTCTAAGATCGTATCCATGGGTTCTAAAGAAAAAGAATCTACAACGATATCTGACCAAAGGGAAGGAACATTACGAATAGTGATACATTCTTTGTTATTTCCAAGTCTTTCTTCGGCAAAAGCAGGATTTATTTCAATACATGTTTTATAGAATTTTTGGATTCCTAAAGGTACTTTTACAATTTGCCATACCTTTTCTCCAACATTGATATTCCCAAAAGTGAATTCCCCTTTTAATAAATCATTTACATAAACATTTCCTGAAATATCTTGGGCCTCTACACTGCCTAAATTTTCAAGTTGGAATTCTATTTCATTCACCGAACTTTGTTCTCCACTTGGAGCAACTGTCCTCAAATTACTTATAGAAATATCCGCAATTCCTTCTTCTTGTCTTACTAAAATATCACTGCAATAATTATTATTGAGGGGGTTAATTTCAAGGCTATCTCCATCGGATTCTATGCAAATATTGTATCTACCGGCGGCTGTTGGAAAGTGCGTATTAAAATCAAAAGCCACTAAATTATGCTCATATAAAACCACCCTTCTATTTCTACCCAACTTCTCGGAATTCAGGTATGCTGTGAACAACACACTTTTAGCTTTTGTGTTTCCTTTATTTCGAACTTCAGCAATTATACTATACGGTTCTCCTTCCATGGCGGGATATGGGTAAGTAGTAATGTTGGTGATGGACAAATCGGTGTATTCGAATGAGTCATCACATTGAAATTTTGAGATATATGTTTGATAAAAGAATAGCATACGGTTAATTTGATCTTCTGTAAAAAAAGTAAGGCAATGTATTGGAGCGTAAGACATATAGTTTCCTACTGCCGGCATAAATGCCTGACCTTCATCGTCCAATTCTTCTCCAAAATAATTGCAATTATTATCTACAAAATCACTAAGAATCGGCTCTGCAGGAGTGTCACAACATAAATCCCCTTTGATGTGACAATTTGACCCGTCAACCAATTCATCATGTCCTTGGTGAGTATGGTATAAACCCAATAAGTGTCCCATCTCATGGATAAGAATTTCATTATTATACAAGGATTGAGAGATTACAATTGTATGATTATTAAACCATGGCAAATAGGCAAATGCTAATATCGATTCATGTTGAGAAGACACCCCTTTAGGTAAATATATATTAATTGCTTTGGTTGAGTTGTAAAGTTTGAAGAAGGAGGAAATATTATTGCTTTCCTTTATTATAAGCAAGTAATCATCATTGTCTATATAATCGATAGCTCCACACTGGTAAAAACTGAAAGGAGTTGGATTAAAATGTTCATTGAGGGTATTAATCATTGTGTCAATGATCAAAGAATCAAAATCACTTTCCCCCGTAGAAGTTCTAATAACATGAAAGCAGATAGGAATATTAATATCTGAAAATAGTTCCAATGAATATTTCTTTAACTTACCAGAATTGTTATTCTTGAATTCCAAATAATTTTTTTCAATATTCGAGTTTTTATCTTGTTTGGTTCCACATAAAAATTGTGCATTAATTGATATAGTATTAAAAAGGAATATGCAAGTTAGTAAGATGGTAAAAATTAGCTTCATCGTCACAAATTTGAATGATTTCATAACTTATTAGATACATTTTTCATCTCTTTCGCTGCCTTATCTGATTTAGAATTGTTAATGTACTCGTGTCAAGTCAAGTCTCAATTTTCGTGTTGATGTTTATAGGTGTCGCCAAGAGTTCAAAGACACTTTGGCTCAAGGTAAAGCATAGACTGAGTTAATCTCTTGTTACAGCAGTATTAAGTTCTTAGCAAATTCAATTTACACTAAAGAGTATGCTTGACTTGATAATAGTAGTTACGGGAAAATGAAACATTTAAAGAATTAATTAACCAAAAAAAGACACTTATTTGTGCAAGACCAAATCAGGGTGTGGCTTGAAGATATATTAGGGATTCTCATTAAATTGTAAGTATTAAATGATATGATCGACTATATAGTGTTCAGTAAGAAAATATATCCAATTGTAAATGGGCTGTTTTCTTGCGGTCATTATATTATTGAATGTGAGATTAATTATTATCTTTGAACCTTAAAATAACTACTTCCCCTCTGGGATTGTATTATTTTTTTTGATTTTTAAAAAACAGTTTGAATAATAATTATTATAAAGTGAGTGAATTTAATTTAACAAAATGGGTTAATGATTACACGGAAGATATGTTTTCTTGGGCAATGTTTAAAGTTTCTGATTCAGAATTAGCAAAAGATTTAGTTCAGGATACTTTTTTAGTTGCAGCAGAGAAAATTTCGACTTTCAAAGGTAATAGTTCCCCTAAAACATGGTTGTTTTCCATATTGAATTTTAAAATAATAGATCATTATAGAGCAAAAAAGAAAATGCCTTTCGCCATTGACGGAGATGAAATCATCTCAATGTTTTTCAATGAAAACGGAGAGTGGAAAAAAGACAAAGCACCACATGAATGGCAAGTTGATGATACACATTTATTGGATGATAAGGAATTTAACGAAATACTAAAATTATGCATGGACTTACTTCCTGAAAAATGGAATTCTTGCGTAAAACTTAAATATATTCTTGGAAAATCAGGTAAACAAATATGTGAACAAATGAATATTAGTAAAAACAATTATTGGCAAATGATACACAGAGCTAAATTAAGCCTGAGAGTG
>JALVEE010000090.1 GCA_027008645.1 Saprospiraceae bacterium | reverse complement strand
CACGCGGCTCATGCAGTGGTTCTGGCTACGGGAGGATATGGCAATACATATTTTCTTTCTACAAATGCGATGTTCTCCAATGCATCTGCCTCTTGGAGAGCTGCGAAAAGAGGAGCGTATTTTGCAAATCCTTGTTATGTGCAAATTCACCCAACCTGTATTCCTCAATCAGGAGATTATCAGTCAAAATTGACCTTGATGTCAGAATCATTGAGAAATGATGGTAGAGTTTGGGTGCCAAGACATAAGGAGGATGCACAGGCGATTAGAGAAAAGCGAAAAACTCCTCAAGATATAGCCGAAAAAGACAGATACTATTATCTTGAAGAAAGATATCCTGCTTTTGGTAATCTCGTACCAAGGGATGTCGCTTCAAGAGCTGCAAAAGTTGCATGTGACCAAGGTTTAGGCGTAAATGCAACAGGAAAAGCCGTCTATTTGGACTTCGAAAGCGCTATACACCGATATGGTAAGTCAAAAGCTCATATGGAAGGATATGAGAATCCTGATGAAAAAACAATAATCAAATTTGGAGAAGAGGTCGTAGCGGAAAAATATGGTAATCTTTTTGAAATGTATGAAAAAATCACAGGAGATGATCCATACAAAACTCCAATGATGATTTATCCTGCTATTCACTACACAATGGGAGGACTTTGGGTTGATTATAATCTTCAATCAAATATTCCCGGACTCTTTGTAGCCGGAGAAGCCAATTTCTCGGATCATGGCGCGAATAGACTTGGAGCTTCTGCATTAATGCAGGGGTTGGCTGATGGATACTTTGTACTGCCTTATACTATTGGTACATTCTTGGCAAATGAAATAAGAACTCCTAAGTTCGAAACTTCATTACCTGAGTTTGATAGAACAGAAAGAGAGACGAAAGAAAGACTTGAAAAATTGATGAATATCAAAGGTACTAAATCGGTTGATTCATTCCACAAAAGATTGGGTAAAGTGATGTGGGAATATGTCGGAGTAGCGAGAAATGCTGAAGGACTTGAAAAAGCGATAAGGGAGATAAAAGAAATCAGAAAAGAATTTTACGAAGATCTGTATATTCCCGGTAGCATTGATGAAATCAATCCGGAACTGGAAAAAGCAACCAAAGTGGCTGATTTCTTGGAGTTGGGTGAATTGATGGCAAAAGATGCTCTCGATAGAAAAGA
Organism: Saprospiraceae bacterium; assembly: GCA_027008645.1. Taxonomy (GTDB): domain Bacteria; phylum Bacteroidota; class Bacteroidia; order Chitinophagales; family Saprospiraceae; genus JADJGA01. The sequence continues at coordinate 2,921 of JALVEE010000090.1, read as the reverse complement.
ATCTTGTGGTGGTCACTTTAGAGAAGAGTACCAATCTGCCGAAGGTGAAGCTATGAGAGACGATAAGAACTTTGCTTATGTCGCTGCTTGGGAATGGGATGATAATGGTGAGCATATCATGCACAAAGAGGATTTGAAATTTGAATTTGTTGAATTAAAAACAAGAAGTTACAAATAGTCTTTTTCTCAATAAACTTTTAAATAATTTTAAAAAAAATATCAGATGAAGTTAAAATTAAAAATCTGGAGACAAAATAAAAAAGGAGCAAAAGGTAAGTTTGAAGTTTATGATGTTGTTGCTAATGAACATATGTCTTTCCTCGAAATGTTGGATGTGCTCAATGAACAACTTGTTGCGGAAAAGAAAGATCCTGTTGCCTTTGAGCATGATTGTAGAGAGGGAATTTGTGGTACTTGCGGTATGGTTATAGACGGAAGACCCCACGGACTTCTTCAAGGAACAACCACATGCCAATTGCATATGAGATTTTTTAAGGATGGTGATACTATTGTAATTGAGCCTTATAGATCAAAAGCTTTTCCCGTAATAAAGGATTTGGTTGTCGATAGATCTCCTTTGGATAAAATAATCCAAGCGGGTGGATTTATTTCCGTTAATACAGGACAGCCTCAAGATGCCAATAATATTCCGATAGACAAGGATACTTCGTCTAAGGCCATGGATGCTGCTGCCTGTATCGGTTGCGGTGCTTGTGTTGCCGCTTGTCCAAATGGAGCTGCTATGTTGTTTACTTCAGCTAAGATATCTCACTTGGGACTTTTACCTCAAGGAGCTGTTGAAACAGATAGACGGACTATGAGAATGGTTACTCAAATGGATAAAGAAGGATTTGGTTCATGTTCCAATATCGGAGCTTGTGAGGTAGAATGTCCGAAAGAAATCAAAATGACGAATATTGCCAGAATGAACAGATATTACTACAAATCTTCATTCTTTTCAGAATATTGATATAAAAATAAACTACAAAACGACTGACTGTTTACAAGGCTTCCTTATATTTAGGGAAGCCTTGTTGTTTAACCGGTACTTCCGGACTTTATAAAAGTAAAACCAAATGACACCCTTCCCTTGAGAACCTACTTTAGCCCTCCCTTAGATGGCTTTCGTTATGACACATCTTTTTGATTTATTCCCTCAACTTTTCATCTTGTAGAAAAAAAACCTAATTAGATGGCGAAAAAGATAATTTTTTCTTAACTATTTAGTTAAAGTAAAGTTAAATAGTATTTTTGTTGTAAATTTTCATTTTGACTGGGGGTTATACAAGAGAATATTGGAATATTTTTTTATTAAAATTAAAAATCAATTTATTATGTTTAAAAAAATCTTAGCTGCAATTATCTTTATATCAATAATGTCTTTCCATTCTTACGGTCAAAGGGTGGCTATAATTGATGTGAGCGATATATTAGAGAATATGGATGAATACAAAAGTGCTCAAATGGAACTTGACAAAATTGCAAAGCAATGGCGTCAAACTATCATGAAAGAGCAAGATAAAATAAAAGCTATGTACAATGAATATGAAGCCGAGTCAGTATTGATGACTGAGGATATGAAGAAAAAGAAAGAAGATGCTATCATAGCAAAAGAAAAAGAGGTAAGAGAACTTCAAAGAGGTTATTTTGGAGCAAAAGGTGAACTCTTTCAAAAAAGACAGGAACTTGTACAGCCGATTGAGGATAAAGTGTTTTCAGCAATCACAAGTTACGCTGAGGATAGAGGATTTGATGTGGTTTTGGATAAAAGTTCAGGTCCCGGAGTATTATTTGTCAATGAAAAATATGATAAGACAGCAGATATTAAGAAAAAATTAGGTATTAAATAAATATTTTGTAATATCTTCGCGCTTTTAAAATTAATTAATACAAAAACAATAGACATTAAGATGAAAAAAATTGTAACATTAGTAGCTTTTATGGTTCTTGCAAATATTACATTCGGACAAAAATTTGCATATATCAATTCTCAAGCTATTTTAGGAAACCTCCCGGAGGTCAAACAAGCAAATGCAAATATTGAAACATTCAGAAACCAGTTGATAAGTTTAGGTCAGAAAAAACTTGAAGCTCTTCAAAAAAAGTATCAGGAATTGGATCAAAAACAAAAAAAAGGATTGCTCTCTCCCAAACAATTAGAGGTTGAAGCTCAAAAACTAAAAGTGGAGGAAGAGAAATTGAACAAATTCGATCAAGAAAGTCAGCAGAGAATAATGGAAAAAAGCGAGGAATTGCTCAAGCCGATCAGAGATAAAGTGCAAAAAGCAATCGATGAAGTTGCTAAAGAGAACGGATATGAGTTTATTTTTGATGCGAGTATGGGATTTATCTTGTATGCTGATGAAAAAACTGATATTAGTGATAAAGTAAAAGCTAAATTGGGAATAAAATAATCAAATTAATCCCAAATATATTTTATATAAAAAAAGCCAAGTCAATTGATTTGGCTTTTTTTATAATTTTTTATAATTTAGCAAAAACATTTTGAATAACTTTAGGTGTTTATATTATTTGGTTACCTTTATGCATTTATAATGAAATTGGATTGAATTATTTTTAAAATAATATTTGTATGAGTGATGTTAAGTGGACATGTGTGGTCTCTGAAGAATACGAAAGACGGAAAAAAAGAATTAAGGAAAATAGAAATCAAAAGTTGAGTACTTTTGACTGGATGTCAAATAATGATATTTTTGATGTAGAGGATTTTGGAATTTATGAAGTCAGTTTCAAAGATGGTTCAAGAAAAGAGTTTTGTCGAAATACCAACAATCTGAATATCGTAACAGGAGATTGGGTACTCATCAATACAGGCAATGGATATGATATAGGCAGGATTAGTCTTTCAGGAGATTTGGTACGCTTGCAAATGAAAAAGCGTAGAATTAATAAGAATAAAG
>JALVEE010000089.1 GCA_027008645.1 Saprospiraceae bacterium | reverse complement strand
ATGGTCAATACTATTTCTTTTCCGGAACTGAGATTTAATCCTGATTTAGTTACAGTACTGTATCCCAAATAGGAAACTACTATCCCTTGTCTTCCAACCGGAATATTCTCTAATTTGAAGTTGCCATCCAAGTCCGTGGTTGTCCCAACAACAGGATTTGAATTTAATAGTATTACCGTGGCTCCGGGAAGTGTAGTTTGGGAATATTTATCAAGTACAACTCCCCGAATCGTCTGTGTATAATTTTTTTGTGCTAACAACTGCCCTGCAAAGACAGTAATAAATATAAAAATCAATATTTTTTTCATCGTTTAATGTTTTAATTTAATGCAAATATCGCATCAAAGTATAATACATCAAACAGTTTTGTGATGAAATAGGCAAATTTCAGGATGAAATGACATCAATTTTCAAAAATCACATATTTCTTATACGCATACACATTAAAAATACCATAACCGTTCTCGATATTATCTATTATTACTACGGGTTCGGTAAATGGATTATCATTACTTGAACGGGCTTGGTCTCTTGATATCACGTAATTATAATAACTTTTTGTCACACTATTCACTTGCATTACGATTTTATACTTATGTTGATTGTTATTTCCATAATAAGGTTTGTCGATTTCAAATAAAACCTTTCTTTTGTTTCCGTCAAAACTTTTATCCGAAACTAAAAAGAAACTTTCAGAATGGTAGTTATTGGATAAATCGGAACGAATAAAAATCTTTTTGAGTTGTGGGTCTTTTGTCTCTACACCTAGATAACTTCTATTTAAACCTGATAACCGGAATGATATAAAGTAGTAGTTTTCCACATCTTTCTCATCGTTTATCACACAACTGAATTTATAATACTCTCCAAATTCTCCTTTAAATACTTCTTTATTGAAATCCAAACTTTCAATAACCGGATTTTTAGGGACGATCTCAGAAGCTGTTGCGGTCCCGAATTTTTTTGAATCAACTGTTAAACTATACTCCTTACCTTCCTTAATAGCTTCATCTAATTTTTTATCAATTATCAAATCAAGATTATTTTCACTATTGTAATCAAAATTTAAAATCTCATTTCCATCTTCTTTCAACGAAACTTTCGCTTCGATAGGAGAAAAGTCACTCTCATCGTCAATTTCCTTGCTGTGACTAATAAAGATAGTCATAGAATCTCCTGTTAAGGAGGTATTTATCGATAGTTTTCTTTCATGCTCGGGTATGTCTATCTCCCTTACAGTTGTAAAAAGATTTTCCACATCACAGGATGAGAGTCCTATAAAGATGATTGCTGCTATTATATATTTTATGTTTTTCATAATCTACAAATTTATATTTTTTTAAAACTTTATTTGATAAGAAATTGACGGTAAAAATGGTAAAATACTTACTTCTTTAAATACCCTTTTCCTTTTGCCATAAGGTTCATATGGATTATCTTCATATTCGTAATCCGTATAAAGGAAAAATGGATTTTTATGAAAATATGCGTTGTAAACTCCGATTACCCAAGTACGCTCCCAATATTTTTTCTTTTTATGGAACTCTATAGATAGGTCAAGTCTATGAGAATTGGACAGTCTGAAAGAATTTTTTTCTCCCGAATTTTCGATAACTTTTCTAGGACCAATCCTATATTTATATACCGGTATGGTTACTGCATTACCGGTACTGAATATCCAACTACCGGATAATACCGTATTTTTTGATAGTTTATATGTACCTACTATGGAAAAATCATGCCTCCTGTCGTATTTAAAAGGATATTTTTTACCGTTGTTGATACCGTCAAATTGTCTCCAGTTCCAAGACAAAGTATAGGCTAACCAACCGTAAAACCTCCCTCTTTGTTTTTGAATCATAAATTCTAGTCCATAGGATTGACCTTTGCCTTGTACTACCTTATTCTCCCAATCAATTTCTCCGGGTCCTTCGTCCAAAAAACTTGAGCCCGGTCGATAAGAGATTACATTATCCATTTCCTTATAATATCCTTCCAAGCTAAACTCATAGTTTTCCCAATAGGTTTTAGCCAATCCCAAAGCACCTTGCCAAGAGTATTGGGGTTTGATTTTTTCTGTGCTTGGTACCCATAAGTCCAATGGAGTGGAGATAGATTCACTGGTGAGCAAGTTGATATATTGTTTCATGGTTGCAAATGAGCCTTTCAGTGCAATTCCGTTATTGAGCAAATATCTTAAGCCAATTCTGGGTTGAAGTGAATTATAAAACTCTTTTCCGGTCAAAAACCCGGAAAAATGCAATCCTACATTTGCTTTGAGTTGCCCTATCGACAAATCATCCTCAGCATAAAGATCAAATTCTGAAGATTTGCTTTTATCATAACCTATGACAGTATCCAGAGGGAATCCTTCGCTTTCTATTTTGAAATTAATCGCTCCGGGAAAATAAGTATGATTTATATATCCGGCACCAAATTTAACATAGTGGTTTGGGCTGGGAATATAATCAAAATCCAATTTTGCAGCGAGATCACTTATGCCTGATTTATATTTAGCAAAAAAACCTTCTTTTTTACCTTGGTATTCATCAGTATAGTCTGAAAAAAATATAGTTTTAAAATCACTAAATGTCAATGTGGAATTCATAAATAGTTTTGGACTTATCTGGTTATTCCATCTCAATGCAGTAATGATATTACCCCAGTTTATACCTCCTGCAAATGTGGATATATGATCATTATGCAGTGATTCATAACTTGAACCAAAAACATCTCTTCCCGAATAAAAGCTAAGATAAACACGGTTTTTGTCATTGATTATATAATTGGCTTTTGCATTCAAATCATAAAAATACATATCCAAACCTACTTTTCCGTCATTTCCTTCTCCTCTGTTTGCTGCTCTTATTAATGGTCTTAATAATATATCGGCATATGTTCTTCTTCCGCTCACAATAAATGATGATTTATTCTTTTTTATCGGACCTTCTACCATCAATTTGGAAGTGATTATGCCTATAGAACCATTCCCGTGATATTCTTTCATATTACCGTCTTTCATATTGATTTCCAAAATGGACGAAAGCCTTCCTCCATATCTGGCAGGAAATCCCCCTTTGGTAATACTCACATTTTTCAAAGCATCTGCATTAAAAACCGAAAAAATTCCAAGTATATGCGATACATTATAAACAGGAACATTGTCCAAAAGCACTAAATTCTGATCGGGACTTCCTCCTCTCACATACAGTCCGCTTGCACCTTCAGTACCGGATTGAACTCCGGGCAAAAGTTGGAGGGTTTTGAGTACATCTACCTCTCCAAATAGTGCAGGCAATGTTTTTATTTGCATGATAGGAACTTCTACCTTACTCATCTGGGTTCTTTCTTCAATCTTTTCTACTTTTTCTCCTGTTATTTCTATTTCTTTTAATTGATTTGAAGACTCCAGCTTGAAATTTATAGTAACATTTTTGTTCAAATAGAATTTTTTCAAAATTGAGTTATATCCTATATATGAGGCTTTGAGATCGACAGTGTCTTTTGGTAATGTAAGACTGTAAAAACCATAAGTATTGGTCACTGTTCCTTTGCCGCTATTATTATCAAAGACATAAGCAGAAATCATTTTTTCGCCTGTTTCTGCATCCTCAACATATCCGCTTATGGTGTAATTCTGCGAAAATAGAGGAACTAAAGAAAAGAATAATGATAAGATAAATAATGTTTTTTTCATTTGCTGTAGTTTAAGTAATGCTAATAAGGATAATTCAATTCTTATACTTTACCTGTTTCAAGCTGCATTTGGTGTTTAAAACAAAAACGTTGCAACAGGGAAAAAATTGAATAACACTAAGACGTAAATTAAACTATAATCGTTAGTAGAAAATTGTTAAATTATTGTTAAAATTAAATTTGGACACTTGGTGACTTTCAAATGGTACGATATGATTTTTGTACTCATTGATTTTGTTTACTATACTAAAATTTTACGTTGAAATACACCTAATGCACCTAAAAGTCACAAAAAAAAACAATAGTGTCCTAAATAAATTTTACCAAAGCAAATATAAGCTTATAACCAATAAAATAGGATATAAAAAACACAAAATCAAAAAAGAACCCCCTGAATTATTTTATCAGGTGGTTTTTGGGGCTTT
>JALVEE010000088.1 GCA_027008645.1 Saprospiraceae bacterium | reverse complement strand
GCTCTGCGCAAGAAATAAGTGTGCATATTAGACGCAGTAATTTTTTATTTAGACAAGGCGAAGGTTCTCGTGAATAGCCGTAGCTATTTGCGAGGTTCTTCAACGAAGTATAAATAAAAAAGAACAAGTATATATGTATAGTTATTTTCTGCGCAGAGCACTATGTGCATTTCATTTTTTCACTTTTTCACATGAAGTTTTGTTGATGTATTTAATATAGCGTACCTACGGTATGCTTTTTAGTGAGTATAGATTTTTTTACCCATGTTTTGTGCCTAACGGCACATTGCTGTAGTTTATAGAAGTAAAACGGATTAATTATATAAGTGGGGTGCTCTATGCAAATAGTGGTTTCAGAACTACCCATACGCAAATAGTATTAAAAATTCTTAATAAAATAATAATCAAACATGAACCACAATATTCTGTTTTTCTATTCTTTAACAGGTGACAATTAGAATTATTAAAAAGGATTATTGTCGAAAACTGGAGATAAAATTGAAATTATAAAAAATTAAATACTAATTTTGTTCTCTTATGAATAAATTAAGCTACATTCTTTTATTATTTGTACTGTTATTTTCCAATAGTGATGCATTGGCTCAAAACACTAATCCTTTTGAGATAAAATCGAGAATTGGAAAGCCAAATAAGTCTGCTGTTGAAAAGACTGTTATCGATATTGATGAGTCTATTGATACTATAGAAAAGATAAGAGAGACTAATTCGGACAGCAATCCATTCGAATTAAAAAACATCAACAAAACCGGAAAAAAAATCATTTCTTCACCAAGAAGAAGCGATAAGAAACAAGGTGTGGAGAATTTTAATGGCTCTTCTGATTTTTTACTTTGGATATTTTTATTTATACTGATTTTTCTCGCACTTTTATTGAGTGTCAATCGTGGTTTAATCCAAAAAATAGTAAAAGTAATATGGTATTACAATCACACCAATTCCTTATTGCGTAATTTTGGGCAAAGGGAATTTTTATTTTATTTTTTCCTTTTCATCACTTTCATTGTAAACCTTTCAATATTCGTTTATCTCTATATAGAATCAAAACACAATATTAGCGGTCTTGATTTGTTTTTAAGAGTTTTGGGGATAATAGCAATAATATATATAGTGAAGCATATTTTGATATTCCTGTTCAATTGGATATTTCCATCTTTAAAAGCTCTAATCATTTATAATTTCACAATATTGTTATTCAATATTTCCCTTGGGATATTTTTATTACCTATCAACCTAATCGCAGCCTACAGCGTACCTGCAATATCCTCAATTTTCTTGATTTTTGGTATAGTTTTAATAGCGATTATGTATCTATTAAGGCTTTTTAGAGGTTTTTTGGTTACATATAATTACTTTAGCATTAGTATTTTTCATTTTTTTATTTACCTTTGCGCTTTTGAAATTTTACCCTTGTTATTTTTATACAAGTTTTTTGTGAATTATTTGTAAAATCGGGGTAGTAAACTTATTCAAAAATTGCAATATGGCTACAGAAAATATAGCAGCCAAAGATAGGCAAATAGAGGTAAAATCTATTTTAATTTCCCAACCCAAACCGACTTCTGCCAGGTCGCCTTTTTTTGATTTGGAAGAACGCAGGAAAGTGAAAATTGATTGGAGACCATTCATAGATGTAGTTGCGGTAGATAACAAAGAGTTTAGGCGAAACAGAATTAATCTTGAGGACTTTACTGCAATAATAATGACTAGTAAGAACGCAATTGATTTTTTCTTCAAAAAATGTGAAGATTTAAAAATAACAATGCCTACTTCTACCAAATATTATTGCAAAACAGAAGTAATAGCAAATTATCTTCAAAAATATATTGTTTACAGAAAACGCAAGATTTTCTATGGTCAGAAAATGTTGGAGGACATACTACCGGCTTTTGACAGATTCAAAGAGGGGGAAAAATTTTTGCTCCCAACATCAAATCTTGGTAGTGTGGGAGTCGTAGAATTCCTTAAGAAAAATGATATCGAATTTACCGAATTGAAAATGTTTGAAACCGTTTCTTCCGACCTTTCGGATTTGAGCAATATCACCTATGATATGCTTGTCTTTTTCAATCCTCTTGGAATAAAATCTTTGTTTGAAAACTTCCCGGATTTCAAACAAAACAAAACCAGAATAGCGGTATTCGGTCATCATACTAAAGAAGAAGCTGAAAAACACAATTTGATAATAGATATAATGTCCCCAACTCCCAAATCTCCATCGATAATCACTGCGATAGACGAGTATCTGTTGGAAGTAAATGGTAAATAATACTGAAATAAATTAAAGCTATGGATGCATTTGATAAGGCAAAAGAATTAATGGACGAAATTAAAAATTTCGATATTAGCAATTCTCAGGAGTTAGAATCATTTAGAAAAAAGTTTGTTGGATCAAAGAATATTATCAAACCTCTTTTCGGCGAAATAAGAAATATCGCTAATGAGAAAAAAAGAGAATTCGGTCAATATCTCAATGAACTAAAGCAAGTAGCTGAAAAAAGATTCAACGATGAAAATAACAGATTGGAAAGCGCTGAATCTACTAAAAAAGCGGATGAAATCGATATGACAAGATCCGGTGATCCGATCAGATTGGGTTCACGCCATCCCATTTCCATAGTAAATAATAAGATAATAGATATATTCGCAAAACTGGGATTTACCGTAGCTGAAGACAGAGAAGTTGAGGATGATTGGCACAATTTCACAGCGATGAATACACCTGAAGATCATCCTGCAAGAGATATGCAAGACACTTTCTATCTCAAAGATTCTACTAAGAGATTGCTAAGAACTCATACCTCTTCTGTCCAATCCAGATTAATGGAAAATTCAAAACCTCCAATCAGAATAATAGCTCCCGGAAGAGTATATAGAAATGAAACAATCTCAGCCAGATCTCACGCACAGTTTCACCAAGTTGAGGGACTTTATATCGACGAGGGAGTATCTTTTGCTGATTTGAAGCAAACTCTCTTGTATTTTGCTCAAGAAATGTACGGAAAAGACACTAAAATAAGACTTAGACCCAGCTACTTTCCTTTCACCGAGCCAAGTGCAGAAATGGATGTTTATTGGGGTTTGAACGATGAAATCGACTATAGAATAACTAAAGGAACAGGTTGGCTGGAAATTCTAGGTTGTGGAATGGTAGATCCCAATGTCTTGGAAAATTGCGGAATTGACTCCGAAAGATATACCGGATTTGCATTCGGCATGGGTATAGAAAGGCAAGCGATGCTACTTCATCGTATAGATGATATCCGCGCATTTTTTGAAAATGATATAAGATTTTTGGAGCAATTCAAAGCGGTATTCTAATATGCTGCGCAAGAAATATTATTGGGCGCATATCATTTTTTCGCAATGCGGGTTGATTCTCCTTTAGGAGTCAGAGGCAAAGAATGGGAAAAACGAAAAAATGAAATGCACATATATTATTCCACATCATTCATCTTCTTTCAAAATGATATCTCCGGATATAGTTTTTACCAAAATCTTGACACCTCCTCCATTTATTTTCGCTTTGATATTTTCATTAAAGCTAAAATTGTAATTTCCAAAATAATTATCTTCTTTATTCTTTCCTTTTATTTCAGATTTTTCCTTATTTATAAGCTCCAAATTATCAATATTGGTATATGATGTTCCCGAAAGAGTTTGCATAACCATATTTGCTTTAGTATCCTCCGGGAAAACCAATTCTACATCACCCGATACTGACATAAAGGACATAGGACTTTCTTGTGCAACTTTGCCAAAATACACTGTGATGTCTCCTGATGTCGTATTAGCTAAAATCGGACCTGTCACATCATCTATCTTTATATCACCTGATAAAGTTTTTATCTCTATTTCTGAAGTAAATCCTTTGATTTCGATATCTCCTGATAATAGATTATTTAAACTAAAATCCATATCTTTCGGTATATAAAAAACATAATCATCCGCTTTCATAGGTTTGAGCTTTTTAATAATCAAGTCCCCATTTTCTTCCTCAATTGACAAGCCAACACTCGAATTATCATATCCATTTGAATAAATAGCTCTTAGCCCTTCTCGTTTTTTAGGTTTTTCAAAATCATCTGAATGGATTCTTAATGAATTATCATCCGTAGAAACTACTTTTATGTCAGAAGAACCGGACATATATATTTTCACCCTGTTTATCCCTTGTAAATCTCTTTTAAAGTCCTGAGCATTTAGAGTAAATGCCATAAAAATAAAAGTTGCAAATAAAAACTGCATTTTTTTCATAATTATTTTTTTTATGTTAAATATATGGTTTTTTTAAAAAAATGAGTCTACCAAGTGGCTTCAAGAAAACGTATGATATGATAAAACTCTTTTACCGGTGCAGACTCACAACTTTATTTAATTATATCTTTTTGAAATTAATTTCCGTTATTCCCCTTTCGATTTGATCCTTGACAAAATCATGAACATCTTTCTTTCCTAGCATTTTTTCCATAGTCTCTATCGCCGATTTGTCTTTTATTGCGACTAAAATATTGATTAGTTCCAACTGAACATTTGGATCTTTTTCATATATCAACGCTTCGGCTAATGCCTTTCTCACATCTTTTCTATAAGCAAATTTATATAAACCCAATGCAGTTGATAGCCTAACATTGGAGTTGTCATCTCTAGACAAAGTTTTAATAAGTGCTGATATAATTTCATCATCAGGATCACTATATTCTTCTATATAATTTACTGCTTTTAGTCTTTTGCTTGGAGATTGACTCTCCATCATAGACAAAACCATATCCTGTCTATACATGTTTCTATCAGATTTTACCAAAGCTAATATAGCATTGTTTTTACCGTAATTATAAATACTTACCATACTCATCAAAATAAAAGCAATCGAAGCGGCAATAGCTATATACTTCCAATTTATTACTTTCTCTTTATTATGTCTATCCTCAAAGTTCAATAGTTTTTCTTTGAATCTTTCTTCATGACCATCAGTAAGTTTTTCTATATCAAAATCCTTTCTATTTTCTTTGAATATTTTTTCCAAACTAATGTAGTTGCTCATGTTAGTTATTTTGAATTATCAATTGTCTAAGTTTTGCCTTTGCTCTTGAAGCAATAGTTCTACAGTTTTGATTAGAAATTCCAAGTATTTCAGATATTTCCTCATAATTATATCCTTCAATTAGATTCAAACTTAACACTGTTCGATAACTATCACTCAATTTTTTCATATTCTCAATTATTTGCTTCACTCCTGTATTTGTATAATCCACAGTCTTTTCCTGCATCATATCATCCAAATAAATAGCAGTTGAATCAAATAGTTGATTGTAATTTTTTCTGCTTCTCAAATGACTAATTGACCTGTTTATTACAATCCTTTTTAACCAAGAACCAAAACTAAATTCACTTTTGTATTTATCTAATTTAGTAAAAGCTGACAAAAAAGCATCTTGCATTATGTTTTCAGCCTCTTGTTTATCATAAACTATACGGTAGGCTGTATTGAACATACTATTACAATACCTATTGTATAGATTAAATTGAGCTCTGCTGTTACCTTTTTTACTTTCAGCTATCAAATAATCAATATCTGTTTTATCATATCGCATTCTATAACCAAGATACGCAAATAATAGATAAGTGTTACACAAAAGGGGAAATAAAAAGTATATAAATTAATGCCTTCAAGAAAAACAGTATTCATTTTTAACCATGTTTTAGTGACATGCCTTTGAGTTGATACCTATGTTCAGCTGGACTGAACTCTCTAAAATATATGACCAAGAAAGGATTGTCATTAGTAAAGCAGGAATATTAGAGAGTCCTGAGTATATTTTCCACCAAGTGGCAGAAGATGCTTTGGATCAGTACATTGAGAGATGTTTAGTCAAGAGGTGTTGTCACTTTGAGATAAAGGTTTTTAACCTCTTATCGACTGGATAAGCTTTTTCGCCAAGAGGTAGAAGACACTTTGACTCAATGTTGGAGCGTAGTTTTACGAAGAGAAGAAGCCCATTCGAGTTGAAGGTCTCTGACCTCTCAACAATACACAACATAAAGAACTGATACCTTTGAGTACTACTACTTACTCTCTACTTCTTTAGATGCATAATACGCAGCACCTATTACTCCGGCAGCGTTTAAAAATTCAGAGGGGATAACCGGAACTTCAATAGTTAAATATGGAGCATATTTTTCCAATTTTTTACTTACGCCACCTCCCAAAATAAAGGCAGAGGGAGACAGTAACATATCGAGATAATTTAGATATTCATTTAAGTTTTTTCCAAATTTTTTCCACGACAATTGTTTTTCTTTTCTTGTTTTATTGGAAGCATAAGCCTCTGCAACATCTCCTTTGAATTCTACTTTTCCGAATTCCGAATTGGGTATCAACTTGCCGTCATATATCAATGCGGAACCTATACCGGTACCGATGGTCAAGAACAATACCAGACCTTTTCTGTCCTTTGTTTTACCGTAAACAGCTTCTGCAATACCCGCAGCATCAGCATCGTTTAAAGGAAAAAACTTAAAGCCTATCAGTTCTTCAAATTTTTTCGCTATATCAACGTGCAACCAAGATTTGTCAATATTGGATGTGAATTGGACTATGCCGTCTCTTATCAATGTGGGAAAACCAACACCGATATACTCACCTTTATAGTCTAATTTATCAATTATCTCCTTTATTGTCAATGCCATATTTTCAGCAGTAGATGGCTGTGGGGTAAGCACCCTCACTCTTTCTGTCAATAACTCTCCTGTTTTTGTATTTACAATAGCACCTTTGATTCCTGTACCACCAATATCTAATCCCAGTATTTCCATAATTATTTTATAACTTTTATTTTCATCCAAATATCTTCAACAGGTCTATCAGCCCTGTTCTTTTTAACTTTTGCAATTTTATCTATTACATCCAAGCCACTGATTACTCTACCAAATACAGTATAATCTCCATCCAAAAACGGTGTACCACCTATTTGCTTGTATTCTTTCTTTTGCTTTTCTGTGTAATGAATTCCTTTTCTTTGCTCGATTTGTTTTAGTTGTGCATCTGTGAGTTTTGAGCCTTGAACAATAAAAAATTGAGAACCTGAAGATTTTTTCTCCGGATTGACATTGTCACCCATTCTCGCAGCAGATAACGCTCCCTTTAGATGTATCAAATCAGGATTAAACTCTGCATCTATTTGGTATCCCGGACCACCTGAACCAAGTCTTTTATCCTTTGGGGCATTTTTTGAATTGGGGTCTCCCCCTTGTATCATAAATCCATCGATAACCCTATGAAACAATAGTCCGTCATAAAATCCTTTTTCAGCCAATTTAATAAAATTATCCCTGTGTTTTGGTGTTTCATCATAAAGCTCTACTTCCATATCACCATATGGAGTTTCTATTAATACCAAACACACAACAGGAGCTTGTATATGAACCTTTTTTTTCGTCTTGGATATCTTTTTGCCTTTTTTTGCCACCAACTCAACCGTATAATTTCCGGACATTAAATATTTATGTTCCGGATTATCAACAGAGGATGTGTCACCATCACCAAAGTCCCAATAAAACTCTTCGGCTTTTTTTGATTCGTTTTTGAATTTGATTTTTGCAGGAGCATTCGCATTGTCACTATTTTCCACCACAAATTTTGCGATTGGTCGATTACAAGATGATGCCAGTACAACAGCAAAAACAAAATATATTATTCTCTTCATAAATTTAATTTATCATTTTAATTTTCATAGCAATATTTTCCGCGGGTCTGTCTCCCGGTACTTTTTTTACATTTGCGATCTTGTCTATTACATCCATTCCATCAATCACATACCCAAAGACCGTGTAATTATTGTCTAAAAACGGATATCCTCCCTCTTTTAGATATTTAGCTTTCTCTTCGTCGGTATATGTAAGCTTATTGTATTGCTCGGCTTTCTTCAAATCCTCTTCAGTCAACTGTTTTTTGCCTTGAACCAAATAAAACTGTGAACCTGAGTCAGGATTTCCTTTAGGGCCTTTTCTCGCAGATGCCAATGCTCCCCTATAATGCAAAAGCCCTTTTAATTCCGGAGAAATTGTATATCCGGGACCATTTGCTCCGAGCCTTTTGCTTATCGGTGCATCTTTTGATTCCGGATCACCCCCTTGTATCATAAAGTCACTAATCACCCTGTGAAACAAAAGACCGTCATAAAACCCATCATTTACCAATTTGATAAAATTATCCCTGTGTATTGGGGTTGAATCGGATAATTCTACTGTAATGTTTCCAAATTTTGTTTCAATAACCGCTTGTCTTTTCCCTTTTTTACAGCTACTTGCAAATAAAATAGTTACCAAAAATAGAATAGGCAATAAGTTTTTCATTTTTTAATCTATTTAATTTTAAAATGCAACATACAACAATAGTTATTTATAACATAAAATCAGTAGAAATATTTTTTTATAACAAAACTATTTAGTGTTTTCGTGCAGACAATAATTGCTATACATCATCATTAAATTCTTTTAAGTCATAATATCTCTCAAAATAATCTATTGCGTTTATCTTTAGTATTTCCTGCCCCTTTATATCAGATTCGGGTTCAAATGGTTTCAATTCATCCCAAACCGGCCACCCCTCATCGTCAACTCCTGTTTCTACAAAATAACCATCTTGCTTTAGAACTTCACACATTCCAAGAGTTGTAATACTCAATTTATCCTCCTTTGTATAATCTTCCTGCATCTTACCCAATTTCTGAATACCTACCAAAAAAAGTACCGTGTCTATATTTGGTAATACTTCCATCTCAAATTTGTCCCTAATAAAATGTTGAAGTTTTAACCATTTAAAATTCAATTCCCAATTTTCCATACTATCTTTTTGTGTCTCCCACTTGTATTTCAACAAAATCTTCTTTATTCAAATATTTATTTGCCAAAGCCATTAAATGGTCTGCATTCATATTGCTGATTTCATCTACAAAATCCGTGTAAAAAGATTTATCCAATCCTGCCAATTCGACCGTTTTGATAATATTCAAAGAATTAAGATTTCCATTTATCAATGAAAGAAAGTTTCCTTTAATATAGTTTTTCACCAATTGAAGTTCCTCTTCATCAATTTTCTCAGTTTTCAAAATATCTATTTCCTTGTAAATTTCGCTTAAAGTATCCTCCAAATATTGACTTCCAACATCCGTACTTATCATAAAATATCCATCCTTTATCATCATATCTATTGTGGAATAAATGCCATAAGTATATCCCTTATCTTCCCTTATATTGGAGCTCAATCTGGAACCGAAATATCCCCCTAAAATGGTATTTAATAAATACATCCCAGCATAATCTTTGTGATTTCTCGAAAACAATTTTCTTCCGATTCTTATCGCTGTTTGATGTATTCTTTCGGTATTGTATTTGCTAACACCAACTGATTCAATTGGCTTTTTATATTCAATTTTACTATCCACTACAGGGGTTTTATCAATATACCCCAAAGTCTTGTTGATAAGTTTTATTTTATTCTCATCAATATTCCCGGTTATAAATATCTTACATTTATTTGCTGTATAATTTTTTTTATGATGTTCGACCAATTGATTTGTCCTTATTGCTTTGTAGTCTTCCGGCATCGTATTGTAGCCATACGGATGACCGGCTCCAAATATTTTTTCAGTAAAATGCCTGTAAGCCAAAACCTCATTCTTCGACAATTCCACTTCTAATTTTTCCAAAATCCTTATTTTAAATTTAGAGAGCTCATCATCGGGAAAAGACGGATTTTTCAATATATCATCCAATATAGTAAGTACTTCTTCAAAATACTTCCCCATACAATGAACCTGGACAGTTGCAGTATCCATAGAGGCGTCTGAAGTGAGAGAAGCACCGAAAAAATCCAATGATTTTGCAATCCGGGCAGAAGTCATTTTCTTAGTTCCTTCCCGCAATAATACCGATGTTGTTTTGGCAATGGCTCTTCCGTTTTCATGAATTCTACCTGCATCAAAAACCACATCCATCCTAACGACGTCCGGTTCAGGAGCTTGTAATATATGAACCGGAATACCATTGTCTAATATTATCGTCTTGTATTCAGGTATTTTGAATATTGAAACTTGATGTACTGCCGGTATCTCTATACTCATATCATTTCTTTAAGAAAACATTACTTAATTCTTCAAATCTCTTTGGAAGAAGAGCTTCAAAACTCTTTGGAAACATAAAAAAGATTGTAATCATAACAGGATACAATGATTTTGGTTCATATCCAATATGACTGATGACAGAATCTTTACTGATACCCGAAACCTTTTCCATGTCTTGCCAAAATTGATTTTTATCAAGACTTGAAAAACTTATCCTTTCATTAAGTTTTAAGAATATTTCTGCAAAAGCGAATAAACCGATATTAAATATCTTATTATTTATGTTTTGAGCTTGCATCAAAAATTCTATATTGAATATTGCCATTTTGTCTTCATGATTGACTTCTACCGAATGTAAAAATTGCATTTCAGGAGTGGGAAAAGGGTGATTGTATGCAAAATAATAATCGTAATTGTCGTATAAAAAATCTTCTTTTCGTAAAGTTAGCTGAATAGCATTGGCTGCAATAATCAACTTCATATCAACAGGAAGATCTTTTTGCTCCTCTCTGACCCATTTGAATTCTTTAGCTCTCATAAAAATATACACTCGATTCTCAAAAATCTTTTTATCTTCTTCGCTCAATGAATTATAGTAAGTAGAAGTCAATCGAAGAATCTCTTGTTCTTTGTCCTGTAATCTTTGAGGGTGTTTTGAATACCAGTAATAATCGATTTGAGGTTGAAAAACATGCAAAATTATTGCGATTAATACTGAAATAAAGAAATATATAAAAGTGTTAGGATCATCTAAAACAAAAGTTAAATATCCGTAATAGAAAGCTGCAAATACAAATGGAATACTGATTAATGATGTTATTGAATGTATCTTCATTTTATTTTTTTTACAAAAACTACAAAAATACTAAAGAAATATTTGTTAATTACAAAAAAAGAGTATAATTTTGCAGCCGCTTAGAAAAATTATACACAGGTATAGTAAAGCATGGTACCCTAGCTCAGTTGGTAGAGCACAGGACTGAAAATCCTGGTGTCCCTGGTTCAATTCCTGGGGGTACCACGAAGAGACCGCTTCAAATTAATGAGGCGGTCTCTTTTTGTTTATCAACATATACCTGAAACTCAACCTCCTACATGAAGTATAGCTCCTATAGGCGTTGACAACTGTGCTCCATTTTCTACTTTAAGATGATTACAAAAACCATTGTGTAACAAGATGCATTGAGGAGTATTTTTTGGTATCACTACATCATCATTCAATGTGGGTATTCCGCAATCCCAATTTGTGCTAATATTCCAAAGGCTATTAGTTTCTCCTGTCCAATGTATAGTTTTTACAGGAACACTCTCTTTGTTAATTGTATGTTTTGCACATAACCACAAATCCGGATCAAATTGTGCTGAAGTGGGTTCAAAATCAGGAAATGAAAAGAATAGCGTATCATCAACAGTTTTTTGATTATACACAATCAAGGTATCGTTGATCCCATCACTAAATTTGATTGGTACGGGCATTTCGAAAAAATTTGGCATATAATCTGTTGGTGTCCTCGTAAAAAATGAAATACGCCCAATTTTTGATATGTTCTCTTGCCGACACTACTTATATACAATATCAATAACTGAACTATTTCATTATTATATTTTATGTTTTAGGATAATTCTGTTTACCTTTGTTGCAATGTTTTGCTAATTAATAAAAAAACAAATTAAAATTGGAAAAGAATAATAAACAAATGGTGTTTACAGATGCTTCAATGTTGATAACTGAGGCTTGTGTAAAAGCAGGGGCTGATGTATTTATAGGTTATCCTATCACTCCTTCCAATAGATTCTATCAATATGGAACTCAGAGATTCCCCTCATTCTTAGCAGGTCCTGATGAGATTACCGTGATGCAATGGATGGCAGGGTATTCCGCAGCGGGAAAATTTCCTGTTTCTGCCACAGCTTTTCCCGGTCTTGCTCTTATGACAGAGGGATTGAACATGGCTTATGCGATGGAATTACCAATGCTTTTGATACTGACTCAAAGACTTGGTCCCAGCACCGGCTCTGCAACTACAGGAGCCCAAGGAGATTTGATGTTTACTTATGGTGCTATTTCCGGTCATTATCCGATTCCTGTTTTTAGCCATTCTGATTTTGAAGACTCTTGGACCATGACTTACGAAGCAATTAAAACAGCGATTAAATTCAGAACTCCTGTCATATTACTTACTTCCAAGGAACTGGTAATGACAAATAAAAGTTTCGATCTTAATAAATTGAAAGAAATAAAGCCGGTAGAAAAATTTTCAACAAAGGTAGAAGAGCCTTACAAACCGTATAAAACCGGAAAAGAAATGGTTCCCCCTTACATTCCATTGGGTGATGATAAATATCAAGTAAGGATAAATGCTTCTACACATAATGACGCAGGATTGATAAAGAAAAATGATCCGGAGTCAATGGCTAATACCAAAAGACTAAAGGAAAAATTTGAAAAAAGAATTGACGAGATTGCTTTTTATGATTTTGATAACCAAGATGGAGCGGACAAATTGATTGTTACTTATGGCATATCGGCAGATGCAGCCAGAGATGCCGTAGCTGAACTTAGAGATTCAGGTGAGAAAGTTGCGCTTTTGATTGTAAAAACAATGATTCCGGTTCCGCCAAAAGTAATGGAAATAATGGATAGATTTAATAGTGTGATTTTTGTTGAAGAAAATATCGGAGGTATCTACAAAGAAATTATTTACGGTAAAAATGCTCCTGCTAAGGTTATTGCAGTAAATAAAATCGGTAGTTTGATTAGTCCTTCTGAAATAGTTAAAGCGGTAAAATAATGACAAAGAATAAAATTTTAAATAAGGTCAAAATGCCTTTCTGCCAAGGGTGTGGACACGGTATTATAGTAAGAAGTATAGCCAAAGCAATGGAACAGTTGGGATATACAAATCACGATACTGTCATTGTAAGTGATATCGGTTGTAGTGGATTAGTTGATCCATTATTTGACACTCATTCAATACATGGATTACACGGAAGGGCTCCTGCATTGGGTGTTGGTGTTTCATTAGGACTGGATAATCCCAATAAAAAAGTCATAGTCATACAAGGTGACGGTGGAGTTACAATCGGTCTTCAACATGTATTGGAAGCGGCAAGAAGAAATATTGATATAACTCTTGTTGTAATGAACAATCTTCTCTATGGTATGACCGGGGGTCAAATAAGTGGTCTTTCCACTCAAAAATTTAAAGAACAAAGACATTTTGAAGTAGATGTTCCTCCTTTTGATATTGTCAAATTGGCTCATGCTTCGGGGGCTGCCTTTAGTGCCAGAGCAACTTCGATTAAAACATATACGGAAGTATTAAAGGACGCAATCGAAGTAAATGGATTCTCAATTGTGGAATTCTCCAGCCTTTGTACTTCTTATGCATTTAAAAAACTCGACGAACTTCAAGAAGTATTTGAAGAAGCTGAGGTATATAGAAATGAAAGAATCCCCGTAAGAGCACACCATAAAGAAAGAAAATCACTATTGGATAATTTGCAAATCATAGAAAAAGAATTTGATTCAAAGATAGAAAAAAGAGTCGGCTTAGTGCTGGCAGGATCTGCAGGTGGCGGTGTGCAGTCGGCAGCTAAATTATTAGCAACTACAGGAATGTTTTCAGGACTTCACAGCACGATGAAAGGCGAATATCCCGTAACAGTAGGAACAGGGTTTTCGATTGCTGAGGTGATTCTTTCGACTACTCCCGTCAAATATACAGGTCTTGAAACACCCGATGCTGTAATTGTCGTATCAGATGACGGTTGGAATAAAATCAAAGGAAATATCCAAGAAAACAGTACAATAATTTTGGATAACAGTTTGAAAAATGAAGAAACCGAAAGTTTGAAAAACAAGGTTGTTTACGGAGACTTTAACAGAGCAGCAGGTAAAAGAGGAGCTGCATTAGCAGCACTATCCTATTGGATAAAAGACACGGGAATGATGGATATTGAGGCTCTGAAAAAATCAGTTAGCTCACATAAATACTCCAAAGTACTATTAGAAGCAATTGAAGCAGGATTGAATATTTTGACATAAACGATAAAAAGACCGGAACATATTCAAAAACAAAATATAACGACAGAAAACTGACTGAAGAAATTAAAACCTATTTGGCAAATAAATTGACTGTACATATAAAAAAGAAATTCAATAAACACCATGTTTTGAAAGAATATTCCTATAAAAAAATGGAAAATGGTCTCATGAATTGATTAAGGATGGTGTACATTCAAACTGCTCTTTGACTGAAATTGAAAATTATCAAAATTCAGACTTATAATTAAAAGGAGAAAAACGAAAAATCAATGAAAGCACATCTTCTATTGGACTTAAGGGTAATTTAAAAATAGTCTATTAATGATATATTGGTAACTGAAAAAATACATTAACAAAAAAGGACTAATAGAATTTGAAAAACAGTATTTGAATGACAAGTTAATTGCATAGAAAAAATAAAATTGAATATATGCGTCATTTTAGAGTATATTTGATATAAATATATACCTTTGTGGCTCAATAAAAAACTTACAATGAAAATTGAAAAAAACAAGGTCGTTTCCCTGAGTTATGAACTCAGAACCGACGGTTTCGAAAGTGAATTGACCGAAAAAACACAAGAAAACCAACCTTTGGAATTTATCTACGGTTTGGGAATGATGATTCCAAAATTTGAAGAAAATCTTGAAGGATTAAAGAAAGGTGATACTTTCCAATTTAAAATTGATGCAGCTCACGGGTATGGACTTTCAAATCCTGAAAATATCATTGAATTGCCTAAATCAACATTTGAAGTAGATGGAAAAGTTGAAGATGGAATGCTGACAATAGGAAATGTATTGACCATGCAAGATCAACATGGGCGTCACTTAAATGCTAAAGTAGTTGAAGTAAAAGACGATGTGGTTGTAATGGATTTCAATCACCCAATGGCTGACAAAGACCTATATTTCAAAGGAGAAATTTTGGATATTAGAGATGCTACTCAAGAAGAACTGGATCACGGACACGTTCATAGTGGTGGACATCATCACCATTAATTATTAATGGCTTTATGGGGTTTTATCACAAAAAGAGTACGGTCGGATTCCCGCTCAATAAATTCCTCTACAATTCTGAATTGTATAGTGTCGAGCAGACAGTGAGAGGTGTCGATTAGATAGTATTCCTGAGGTGAAAAATCTTTAAACTTTCTCCTGGTGATTTTACCTCTTTGCCTGGCGATATAATACGAAGCAGTATAATCTATTTTGGAATTTTTATAGATATATATTGCTTCATTTTTATATTTATTTCCAATATTTATCGCCGCCTTGTCATATCCGGGATCATCTCTCCTCCTACCCGGAATCATAAACCAATCATAGCCTATCCTTACTACCAATATCAACAAAACCATGATGATTAATTTATTGTTTTTTCTGAAATAATATATTATAGTCAATAAAAGTATTGAAATATTTAAAAATATAGTCTTCTGAATATAGTTCTCATTCAACCAAGCCCTTTCTTCAATATAAGGCAAAAAACTTACCGCAAAAATAGCCACAAATAATATCAAAAAGAGGATATGCAATATCTTGACCAAACGACTATTTTCTGCAAAATGAACATCGTAAATATAAATGTAAACAGTGAAAATCATTGGTGCAAGCATCAAGATATATCGTGGATATACCTCTACAGAAACCCAATACACTGTGATATTTGCTAAAAACATTATGGCATTAAACGCCACAAAATCATTTTTAAAAATAGCTTTTACACTTCTCTTGCTGAAGACCAATATTATCATCAAAGACCAAGGCAAAAAGTGATAAACATTGTCAAATGGGTAAGTAAACAAATGCCAGACTGTTTGCCAAATATCAATCGTTTTGTGTATTGCAGTTCTACGTACCGACTGATCCAATAGTGGAGTAAAAGTATTTTCGATACTATTGTACTGACTATAAGCGAAATAATATCCTCCCACTATCAATCCAAACAGACCTAATCCCACAAAATTAGGTATAGAAAATAATCTTTTAAAATCTTTTTTCCAAATAAAAAATGCGACCAAACTCAGTCCTTGAAACGCTATCGATGTATATCCTTTCATCAAAAAACCGATGGACATAAGTAAATAGCTCACTAAAAACAATTGCCAATATTTCTTTTGTTTATAAAAAATAAATATCGACATTATCTCCACATAAGTAACCCAGGAATATGAGATATCGATATATGCCAACATCGAATCCCAAAAGATAATCCTACCGCAAGTGATAGATACCAAAGCGATTATTATAGCTTTATGTTTATCCAAATACTTTTTGTTTACCAAATAGATTGTGAATGTGAAAGCCAATAAATTGACTATTGTTGCGAACCTCGCAGTCCAAGGTGTCACATCATCGAATATATTGTAAAACAAGAGGATTATCCAATTATATAAGGGCGGTTTGAAATAATAGTATGTACCATTTAATGTTGGTACGATAAGATTCCCGGAATATTTCATTTCCAATGCCACCAAAGAACGAATGGCTTCATCTTCATTAAAGGTTAGTAAACCAAGATTTATCAATAAAGCAGGAAAAATCAAAAGTATGGCTAATATATAAAAATACTTAACCGGAATACTATTTATTATCTTACTTAATGACATAAATCAACTAATCCTTTAGATATAAAACTTTCGAACAATTGTTTTCTTGCAAAATCTCATTTGACTCCCTTAAAATATCTTCCGGAGTCACTTCTTCATACAGTTCTTCTTGCTTATTGATGAGATTGGGATCTCCCAATAATTCATACTGCGCCAAATTGATAGCTTTATTCAAAATGCCAATTTCAGAAAATGCCATTTGATTTTCAATTTTATTGATTTGCTTTCTCAACTCATATTTATCTACCAATACTGATTTCATTGAGTCCAATTCCTTATGAATACTCTCAACTGCCAGTTTTTGATCTGTTTTATCAGAGAAACTACCTCCGATAATCAATAATCCCGGATCAATATTTCCTGTGACATAGGCGTACAAATCCGTAAATATCTCCTGCTCTTTAACCAAATTATGATATAATCTTGAAGAGCGACCACGACCTAAAATATCTGAAATCAAATCCTGAGTATAATAATTCTCATCACCCCTCCCACTCATATGAAAAGCCATATAAATGGCATTTGCCGGCACATTATCCCTGATAATTGTAGTTTTTGATTCTAATTGCTTAGGTTCTTTTGGAAATAAAAAATCAGATTTACCTTTTTTAGAGATTCTCCCAAACCATTTTTCAGCCAAATTGATTGCATTTTCTTTATCAAAATTTCCACTAATAGAAATAATTGCATTTTTTGGGTGATAATAGTCATTGTAATAATTAAAAATATCATCAAGGGTAAAGTTCTGAATGTGATCTATTTTTTTCCCAATTGTAGGCCATTTATATGGATGTTTTGTATAACTCAAATCAGCCATATGATGCCACATATCGCCATAAGGTACATTGATTGAAGTTTCCTTGAATTCTTCGATTACTACCCTCTTTTCATTTTCAAATTTTTCCTTACTCAACACCAAATTGACCATTCTATCCGATTCAAGCCAAAAAGCCGTTTCGATATTCTGCGCAGGTAAAGTGATGTAGAAACTGGTAATATCCGCATTGGTAAAAGCGTTATTCTCGCCTCCTACTATTTGTGTACGGCTATCAAAATCAGGTACAAGTTTCGTCCCGGAAAACATCAAATGTTCAAAAAGATGTGCCAGACCGGTTTTGGACTCATCTTCATTTTTTGAGCCCACATTATACATAATATTGAAAGCAACCAAAGGAGTGGTTTTGTCGATGTTCATCAATAAAACCATTCCATTATCCAAAGTATGTCGTTCGAAATTTATCATATGATTAATTGAAAGCCCAAATATCCGACAATTGCTAATACTGACATAGTTTTTATGATAATATCTTACAATATTAGAGGGTAAAATATTTAACCCGCATATAAATTTAGAATAATACTAAATAATAAAGAATATAAATAATACTATGATTTTACTTTAAGTTAAATTTATAAAAGAAAAATTATTAAATTTGTACCGTATTTGAAAGAAGAATATAATAATTTCAATTAAAATTCAAAATAAATATATCATTATGGATAAATTAAAGCTTATTTTTAAAGAAAAAGCAACAGCACTTGGAAAAGAGGTAAAAGCTCTCCTTAAGGAAAACGGTGACAAGGTAGTTGACCAGGTAGCGATTAGACAATTGTATGGAGGAATGCGTGGTCTTAAGTCAATGACTTATGAGACATCTGCACTTGACCCAATTGAAGGAATCAGGTTCAGAGGCTTTTCTATTCCTGAACTTAGAGAGAAACTGCCTACAGCAAAAGATGGTGATGAGCCACTCCCTGAGGGTTTATTTTGGCTACTTCTAACAGGAGAAATGCCGGAGCATGAAGATGTATCATGGTTGACCAAGCAATGGCAAAAAAGAGCCAATCTACCCCAACACACAAAAGATGTAATAGACGCTATGCCTAAAGAGACACATCCTATGACTATGTTTAGTATGGGTATTTTGTCCATGGGAAATGATGGCGTATTTAAGAAAAAATATGCTGAGGGAATGTCCAAATATGATTATTGGGATCCTACATATGAGGACACGATGAACCTAATTGCTACATTGCCTTTATTGGCAGCATACATCTACAATAGAAAATACAATAATGGCAAACAAATTGATCCTGATCCAAATTTAGATTGGGGTGCTAATTTTGCCCATATGCTTGGAAATGACTCCAAAGGATTTATGGAACTCATGAGAATATACTTGACTATTCACTCCGACCATGAGGGAGGAAATGCTTCAGCTCACACAACTCACTTGGTTAATTCAACTTTGAGTGATGCTTATTTCTCATTGTCGGCAGGAATAAATGCTTTAGCAGGGCCATTGCACGGATTGGCAAACCAAGAGGTTATCAAATGGGTATTTGAAATGATTGAAACATTGGGTACAGATGAACCAACTGATGAACAGGTCAAAAAGTATATACAAGATACTTTGAACTCCGGTAGAGTGATTCCCGGCTATGGTCATGCTGTTTTGAGAAGACCTGACCCTCGATTTATTGCTCAAAAGAGATTTGCTGAAAGAAATATCAAAAATTCAAAACTTGTTAATATTATTTGGCAATTATTCGAACAAGTACCACCAATTCTTCAAGGTCTTGGCAAAGTAAAAAATCCTTGGCCAAATGTTGACGCACATTCAGGTGCACTATTGGTTCATTATGGATTTAAAGAATATGAGTATTACACAGTATTATTTGGTGTATCAAGAGCCTTGGGAGTATTGGCTGCTTCGATTTGGTCTAGAGCTTTAGGCCTTCCATTGGAAAGACCAAAATCCGTTACATCAGAATGGGTAAAAGAATTTATCAGATTCCATTGATTGTATGGAATGTAATAAATAAAAAAAGAGCTTGATCAATATGGGTCAGGCTCTTTTTTTTATCAAAATGAAAAATTATTAAGGGGGAGAGCAAGGTTTTCGCAGGATGCCAGAGGGGGCGGTAGTGCAGAAAACAGGAGAATAATGCTAAGCCACAACTTTTCGGCTCGATTTGTAGATGCACAAAATAACGAAACAAAAAAAGACCGCTTCAATCGAGGCGGTCTTAAATATTTTTTATTTTTATAAACTCTATTCTGCAGGTGCTTCAGCAGATTCAGCTCCTTCAGCTTCTTCTCCTCCCTCTTCAAGCAAATCAGCAGCACTTTCCATACTCTTAAGAGATCTTGGAGTTTCAATAAATAAAACCGGAGTATTTTCATTTTCCAATACTTCAATGCCTTCGGGAATTATCAATTCCTTAACTGCTAATGAAGATCCTAATTCAAGATTTGAAATATCTCCAACAATAGTATCTACCAACTTATCAGGTGTAGCTTTAATACTAATCTTTCTAAGCAGAGCAACTTTTGTTCCTCCCGCTTTTACTCCCGGAGCTACACCGGTAAAACTAACCGGTACAGAAACTTTTACTTTTCTGTCAGGAACCAATTCTTGAAAGTCCATGTGCAAAATATTGTCTGTTACAGGATGAAATTGCACTTCTTTCAATATAGCTTTTGTAACTTTATCACCAAGGTTCAATTCAACGGTTTTAAACTCATGAGTATAAACCAAACCACGAACATCCAAGGGCTTAACTGTAAATTTATATTGATCATCCCCTCCGTACATAACACACGGAATCAAATTATTTTGTCTAACTTTTTTAGCACCACTTGTACCATTAGAATCTCTTAATTCTGCATTTATTTTTATAGTTTCCATATCAATCTGTTATTGAGTATTTAAAATTGGAGTGCAAAGGTATATTTTTTTATTTAAATAATAAGTATTCAAGCAACTTTTTTGCTTTTTTTACCAATAAAAGGTCAATTTCGGCTCAAGTCAACGATAAATCCCATTGAAATAATAAGAAAAACACGTTCTTTTCAGTATTAATCAATATGAAAATCAACTTCAAGATTTTAAAATCCAGATTGGGTTTATTCAACTTTTTATAGAATCAAGAAAAAAGCAACTGTCTTTGCACATAAATAACTAAGTCAAAATTAAAAACAAATAACAACTATCCATTGATAGAATTTGTTATGAAATTGATTCAAACCCCAAGTTGATAAAAAACACAAGAGTATTAACATGCAGAACTACTATAATCAAAAGATAAATACACTCAATGATAGCAAAAAAGTATTGTTGAAAAAAATATCTCACCTATCAATTATGAGACTTACAGTTGTTTTAGCCGGTATTTATCTTATTTATTTGGGATTTTCCATATCAAATACTATTGGTTTTGCGGTTGCAATATCTTTGATAGTCTTTTTTGCTTTCCTTGTAAAAAAACATAATAAACTGATAAAGCTAAATGAAAAGAATAATCGGTTGATCCGGATATATAAGAACGAATTGAATGTTTTGTCTTCGACTAATATTTTTGGCGATGGAGAAAAATATAAAAATCCAAAACACGAGTATTCTTCAGATTTGGATATTTTTGGTAAATACTCTTTGTTCAATATACTTAATAGAACAGTAACAGTACAGGGAGAAAAAATATTATCAGATTGGTTATTAAGAACTTCTCATCCAAAACAAGATATTTTGGATAGACAAGAAATAGTTAAAGAACTCGCTACTAAAAATAAATTCAGGGATAAGTTTCTTTTGACATTTTACATATCTGACAAAGACAAAGAAGATGATGATAGTATTGATAGATGGGTCAGAGTATTCAAATACTATTTTAAGGATAAAAAGGTGCTAAAAGTGGTTTTGTATATACTTTCTGCTCTAACAACAATATCTCTTATAGTTGGTTTTATCAATCCGGTATGGTGGAGGCTGTCAATTCCACTGTTGACGATAAACTATTTTATCACAATGAAATTCAAAAAGAGAGTTGACCTTATTCATGAACATATCTCTAAGCAGGAAAAACTGTTTTTGAAGTATTCGGCTTTGATAAAATTAATAAAGAAAAGTAAATTTAAATCAAAACATTTGCAGAATATTAAAATGGATTTGACAGGAGAAGATAAAATTGATAAGGAACTGAGAAAACTATCAGGATTGATAAAAAGTTTGGATTATCGCCTGAATCTCGTAGTTGCAAGTATTCTGAACTTGTTTCTTTTTTGGGATATACATTATTCGTATAAAATCGAAGATTGGATGTTGAAAAATTCTTCAAAAATCAAATTATGGCTCGACAAAATCGGGGATATTGACGCACATCTTTCATTGAGTATCTTGTATTTTAATAATCCCGATTGGGTATTTCCACTGATATCTGATAAAGAATTATTGATAAAGGGAAAAAATATTGGACATCCTCTTATAAATAAAGAAAACCGGATAGACAATGATTATAGCATTGAAGGAAAAGGAAAATTCGACATAGTTACCGGTTCAAATATGGCAGGAAAAAGTACATTTTTAAGAACCATAGGATTAAATACAGTATTGGCCTTAAACGGATGCCCGGTTTGTGCAGAATCATTTGAAGTATCAAGTGTACAGTTGATTACTTATATGCGCATCATAGATTCTTTGGAGGATAATCTTTCGACTTTTCATGCTGAATTGGAGAGGATAAAATCCATACTCAAATATGTTGAAAAAAATGATAATTGTTTCTTGCTATTGGATGAGCTTCTCAGAGGCACAAATTCACAAGACAGACATGTTGGAACAAAAGCACTTATCAAACAAATGATGAAAAATAAAGCTTCCGGTATAATAGCCACACACGACCTCGCACTTACCGAGATGGTGTATGTACATCCAAACTCGATTAGAAATTACAATTTCGGAGTTAAAACCAAGGAAAATGAACTATATTTTGACTACAAATTGACCGATGGTGTTTGTGATAGCTTCAATGCATCTATCTTGATGAAAAAAATCGGGATTGATATAGATTTCAATGAAACCAAACAGATAGGCGAATAGTGGAAGACATTTCACAATTTAATATCCGGTATTAACCGTTAATATCAGATATCAACTGTTACAAACGGCTAAAAATAACAAACTCTTGGCTCATCCCCACTCACCAACTATTTTCTTTCCCTTCAAAAACCCCTCCCAAACCTCATATCACAAAGCACTAATTGAACGTCATATTAAAATATTTTGCAATTTATATTCAATTTATTTGCATAGTATTAAAATATTACGTAATTTTGCAATATGAAACATCTTAATAGGTGTCTCTAGTCGCTTTTCGCACACCATATATATATTATAAGTTGTGTGAAAAAACAAAAACACAGTAAACTGTTAAACCCTTCCTTGGATATTATTTGCCGGTTCCGGTGATGTGATAATATATTATACTCAATATAATTTAATAACTCAAAATTTTTAAAATGAAGAAATTTAACCTATTTGGAAATTTAGGAAAAAGAACAAGAAGACTCTACGGAGTGTTGTTTCTTTTCGCTATTATGTCGTTAAGTACGACAACACACGCACAATGTAATTTGAATGCTGAAGACAGCTATTCTGCTTATGTGGACGATAACTGCCAAGCAGAAGTAAGCATGCAAGCACTACTTATAGATGATGGAGCTGCATGCGACACAAATCATGCTAATTACACAATTACAGTGTATTCAGATGCTAACGGATTGAATATAATAGATCAAGGAGTTGGTGTTCCTGCTGTAATCCCATCAGGATACGTAGGTCAAACTGTTTATGGTAAGATTAAACACGACACTCCACAGCAAAATGAAACAGGGTTAATTCCAATACCGGTATTTGATACAAGACCACCTACCATTTCTTGTTATGGCCAGACTTCTACAATGACAGGAACTTTGGTAGCAGGAGACCCTACATATACCAGATCTTCCAGTAATAATCCGTCAACTTCAGTAAATTGCGACACGACAGGTGTAGCAGGAATTCATTATGATGTATATGAATTTACAATTGATCAAGCAGATAATTATACATTTGCTTTGGATGGTTCTGCAGCTGCCGATGCTCAATTTTTTGTAGCATTGTACGAAAATAACTTTGATCCGGCAAATGTATGCGACAATTTCTTATATGATGATTATGCAACAGCTTTAGGTGGCAATGTTTCTATTCCTAATATTAATCTCACGAATGTAAACGGAAAATACTTTTTAGTAACAACAACAGTTGGCGCCGGACAAACAGGAGATTACACATGGACATTTTCAAGCGCTGCCGGCGGCAAGGTATTTGGTAAAGGAGCTACCTGTGATTATAATGTATTTTGCCATGAAAATATAGAAGACAAAGTAAAGGTTATAGGGTTTGATAACTGTGATAATCCTACACAAATTAATCTGATTCATAATGATGTTGATAATAATTATCCAACAAAATGTACTAATCCTGATGGTAAAGTAATTGAAGTTCAGCATCGTGTTTACCAAGCAGTTGATGAAAGCGGCAATGCATCCGATGAATTACCCGTGAATATTTCAATAATAAGAATGCGACCTGCTGTTTTCAATTCTAATGCAATTCAGTTTCCTGAGAACAAAACAGTAGCTGATGACAATTCATTAACATGTGCAGCAGATTCATGGGAAGATGATTTAAATTATCCCGGGCATCCTTCACCTAATGTTACAGGATGGCCAACTATAACTTTAGATGGAGTTACTACTGTCCTGGATTTGAATTCTGATTTCGGGTGCAATTTTTCTATTGAATATACAGATATGGTAGTATCAGAAGATAACTGCCTTACAAGGATACAAAGAATGTGGACAATTCGTTCTCCTTTTTGCGATAATCCAGACAGAAAAAGAATGCACTTTCAAATAATAGAAATAGCTGACACAACTGCGCCGGCAATCACCTGTTCTGGCGATGTCACAGTAAATACTAATCAATTTGATTGCTTCGACAGCTATGCTTTTCCGGTTCCTACAGTAAACGACAATTGTCAAGCTGATGATTGGACTTGGGCGGTAGATGTAATCAACAGTAGTACCGGAGAATGGTATGTAAAAAATGCTCAAGAAGAACATCCTTTTGTACGCGATATTCCGCTTGGCGTAAATCATGTTACATATACTGTTACTGATGCCTGCGGAAACAAAGCAGACTGTAAATTTGATGTGACTGTTGAAGACAAAATTGAGCCTGTTGCTGTTTGTCAAACTATGACTACAATCTCTTTGACATACGACGGTGAAGCCCAACTACCTGCTTATGCTGTCAATAGCGGCAGTTACGACAATTGTAGTACCGGCTCCCTTGATTTTAAAATTAAAAGAATGGAACAAACCACTGCTCCTTTTACTGATTTTGTTACATTTGATTGTAGCGATATCGCCGGTAATAATTGGATGGTTGTTCTTCAAGTGAAAGATGCTGCCGGAAATATCGGAACATGTATGGTTAGTGTGGAAGTTCAAGATAAACTAGCGCCTTCTATTACTTGCCCTGCTAATCAAGAAGTAGAATGTGATCATATATATGAACCGGATAGTTTAACAAAATATTTCGGTTGGCCTACAGCACATGATAATTGCAATTTTGTAATCACAACCGATTCTACCGAAGTAGAAAATGAATGTTATTCAAATCCGGTGAGAACTATTACAAGACATTTTACGGCTACAGACGATGGTGGCAGAACAGATGAATGTACACAAACTATAAATTTTGTCCGCACCAATTATTTCGGATATTCTAAAGGTAGCACCAATAGTACAGGTTATGGAGCAATCACTTGGCCTGAAGACCAGACCTATACTTCTTGTATGGATCCCGGTACTGCTTCCGACCCTACAAGTCCATTGCATCCAAATACTACAGGTTGGCCGATATTGGATGAGGCTTCTTGTGATTTGGTAAGTGGCAATAATTATGAAGACCAAGTATATATCGACAACGACAATAACCCAAGCAACAATTCATCATGTTTCAAAATAATCAGAACATGGACTGTACTTGATAATTGTCATAAAGTTGATGGTAAATTTGTAACTTGGACTTATGACCAAGTGATATTTGTCAATAATAGTGTGGAGCCTACTATTGAAGCTACTCCTGATAAATCCGTTTGCACATATGATGAAACTTGTACAGATGGGCATATTGACCTTCAATATACTTGTCATGATGATTGCACGACAGATGCTAATATGAAGTGGAGATATTATATTGATTATAATAATGATAATGCTGTTGGAATGTGGGACGATTCATCTTCAATCCACAACGGAAACCAATTGGATGCTAGTGGTGACTATGCAATAGGTACACATAAAATCCTTTGGCAAGTATGGGATCAGTGTGGTAATAGCACAGTTCAAGAGCAATTAGTCACAATAGTAAATTGCAAAAAACCCACACCGATTTGTATAGCAAACCATGTTGAGCTTTCCAATATGGCGGGAGGTCCTGCTGCTATGATGAGCGCTGATATGTTTAATAATGGTTCAAATCATACCTGTGGTTATAGATTGATTTTTTCTTTCAGTGCAGATACATCTAACAAAGTAAAAACATATTTTTGCAATGACAAAGGAATACAACCGGTACAAATGTGGGTGACCGCAGTCTTACCAGATGGTTCAATTGTATCTCAGGATTACTGTGAAACTACTTGTGATGTTCAGGACAATAACGAACTTTGTCCTGATCCAATAGCATATGGCACAGTATCAGGAGCAGTACTTACTGACGATGATAAAAAAGTAGAAGGTGTGAAAATCAATCTTTTGCATAGTGAATTTGCTCCAGCGGCAACAGATAAAGACGGTCAATTTGCCTTTGAAAATGTTGAGAACAACAGAAATTATATTGTTGAACCTAGTTTCAAAAACGATTATCTAAATGGTCTTTCTACATTGGATATTGTTATATTGCAAAAACATTTATTGGGAATCAAGAAAATCAAGTCTCCATACGATTTAATCGCAGCTGATGCCAATAATGATAAAAAACTTTCAGCATCCGATATCTTGTTATTGAGAAAATTGATATTAGGCTCAAAGAGTGAAATCAAAAACAACACTGCTTGGAGGTTTATAGCAAAAGACTTTAAATTCAGCAATGAAAAAAGAGCTATGGCTGAAGATTTCCCAAGTAGTTTCAAAATCAATAATATGACAAACGATCAAATTGTTGATTTCATAGCAGTAAAAGTAGGAGACTTAAGTGGAGATGCTAAAGTTAATGATGAAGTAGAAGGAAGATCAGAAGAGACTATTTCGTTTGTTATTGACGATGCGCGCTTCAATACCAATGATATGGTAGAAATCCCTGTATATTCCAAAGACATTACAGATATTCAAGGTTTCCAAACCACCATATCATTTGATGTCAATAAATTGGAATTTGAGGGTATAAAATCCGGCTTGTTCAATATTGATGAACACAATTATGCGATGAATAGATTAGATAGAGGCTACTTACCTGTAAGTTGGGATAATTCAGAAGAATTGTCTCCTAAGAACAATCAAGTATTGTTTACATTGAGATTCAAAGCTATCGGTTCAAGTACTACAAATCAGGTATTGTCATTCAATTCGGATATCACAAAATCAGAAGCGTATAATTCAGCTTATGATGTGTTTAATGTAGAATTGGATTACAGGTCAGGAGGTAAGAATGATTTTGTATTGATGCAAAATACTCCAAATCCATTCTCAAACAGTACCGTTATCAAGTTTAGTAATCCTAACGAAAGCACATATGAGCTTAATGTTTTTGATTTGACCGGTAAATTGGTTTACAAAACATTTGGACATGCACAAAAAGGCTTGAATTCAATAACTATCGACAAATCCAAGCTCAATGTATCAGGAGTATTGTACTATACCGTGAGCACAGATGTAAACACAGCTACCAAGAAAATGGTGGTATTGAAATAAATGAATTTTAATCCCGTGAATTCATAAATATTTTTAAATTTCTTGAAATAGAAATTTCTTCAGAAGCCCTCTCTGCAAAAATGTAGAGGGGGCTTTCTGAATATTATTTGTAAAACAATTGACAATAAGTCTAAATAATTTAATAAAAAATATTTTTTTTAGTTTCATTTGTTCTTTAAATCTTTAAATTTGCGCCACTTCATTTTCACTATTAATGAATTCAACTTGAAGAAATGAAACAATTTGAAAAAAGACATATAGGCATATCCGGTTTAGATCAAAAATCAATGCTCAATACAATCGGAATAAACAATATCGAGGAACTGATATTCAATACTGTACCCGATAATATCAGGATAAAAGAAAAACTTGATTTGCCCGAGCCAATGCTCGAATATGAATACTTGAAGTATATCAAAAATCTGGCTCAAAAAAATAAAGTCGCCAAATCTTTTATCGGACAAGGCTATTACGGGACTATTCTTCCTCCTGTCATACAAAGAAATATACTGGAAAATCCCGGTTGGTACACACAATATACACCTTATCAAGCGGAAATATCCCAAGGAAGGCTTGAGGCATTATTGAATTTTCAGACAATGATATCCGATTTGACAGGACTGCCAATTGCCAACTCTTCTCTTTTGGATGAAGGGACAGCAGCAGCGGAAGCAATGTGGCTTATGTATGATGTTCACAACAAAAAAAGAAAGAAAAACCCCGCTAAAACACTGTTTGTTGACAAAAATATTTTTCCTCAAACAAAATCTGTTCTCGAAATCAGAGCAGAAGCAAAAGGCATAGCAATAGAATACGGAGATTATTTTGAATTTAAAGCGACCGATGAATATTTTGGCGTCATAGTGCAATATCCCAATTCAACAGGAGATATAGTCGATTATTCTAAAATCATAGATGAAGCTAAAAGCAAAAATACATTAGTTACATTTATAGCGGATATTTTAAGCTTGGCTTTATTAACATCACCAGGTGAATTAGGTGCTGATATCGCTGTTGGAAGTACACAAAGATTCGGCATTCCCATGGGTTTTGGAGGACCTCATGCTGCATATTTTGCCGCTAAAGAAGACTTCAAAAGAAAAATACCCGGAAGAATCATAGGAGTATCTGTTGACAGAAATGGTAAACAAGCATATAGAATGGCTCTTCAAACAAGAGAACAACATATCAAGAGAGAAAAAGCCACATCAAATATCTGTACCGCACAAGCCCTATTGGCTATTATGGCAGGGTTTTATGCTATTTACCATGGGAAAGACGGATTGAAAGAGATAGCTACAGATATTTTTAATAAAACTACATACACAGACAAACACATTTCTGCTTCGGGCTACAAGAGACAAAACAATACGTATTTTGATACCCTGACATATAAAGTGGATAAGGAAGAAAAGAATATTATTGCCAAAGAAATTAAGAAGAAGAAGAATATAAATTTATTCATCGGTGATGATTTTATTTCAATCAGTATTGATGAGACATCCGAAATCGCTGATTTGAATGATATAATCAAGATTTTTGCATTAGCCAAAAACAAATCAATAAGCGATAATGAATATATAAATCATATATCTGCCGGGATAAAAATAGCTGATATCCTGCCGGATATTTTAATACGAAAAAGCGATTTTCTCACACATAGCATTTTCAATAA
This sequence comes from Saprospiraceae bacterium, assembly GCA_027008645.1. GTDB lineage: Bacteria > Bacteroidota > Bacteroidia > Chitinophagales > Saprospiraceae > JADJGA01. The sequence goes on along the minus strand of JALVEE010000088.1, from coordinate 8,717 downwards.
ATTCAGAAGTGAAACGGAATTGATGAGGTATATGAAACGCCTTGAAAACAGAGACCTTTCTTTGGTTCATTCTATGATATCTCTAGGCTCTTGTACCATGAAGCTCAATGCAGCTGTGGAGATGCTTCCCATTACATGGAGTGAATTTACAGATATACATCCTTTTGCGCCAAAAGAACAGACTGAAGGCTACCAAATATTGATAAATGAACTCAAAGATTATTTAAACGAAATAACAGGATTTGACGCTTGCACCTTTCAACCGAATTCAGGAGCTCAAGGAGAATTTACCGGATTAATGACTATTAGAGCATACCATTTGGATAATGGAGATACTCAAAGAAATGTGACCTTGGTACCGGCTTCTGCCCATGGAACCAATCCTGCCAGTGCTGTAATGGCAGGTATGAAAGTAGTCATAGTAAAAACCGATGATAAAGGGAATATCGATATAGACGACCTTAGAGCTAAAGCAGAACAATACCAAGATAGTCTTTCGGCTTTTATGGTTACTTACCCAAGTACACATGGTGTTTTTGAGAAGGAAATAGTTGAGATGTGTGATATTATTCACAATAAAGGAGGACTGGTCTATATGGACGGAGCCAATATGAACGCACAAATCGGATTGACAAAACCAAGTGTAATAGGTGCTGATATTTGCCATTTGAACCTGCATAAGACCTTTGCTATTCCTCATGGAGGAGGAGGACCGGGAGTTGGTCCTGTATTGGCTAATAAAAAATTAGCTCCTTATTTACCGGGACATATTTATGATTATGCCAAAAATCCAAAATCAATCAAAGCTGTTTCTTCCGCCCCATATGGAAGTGCAGGCATCTTGATGATATCTCATGCTTATATAAGATTGATGGGAGCAGAGGGCTTGAAAAAAGCAACAGAAACCGCTATCCTGAATGCAAATTATTTGAGAGTACAATTATCAAAAGCATACGATATTGTTTATACCAATAGTATGGGAATGGTCGCTCATGAAATGATTTTGGATCTTAGGGATTTTAAGTCCAAGGGAGTCACTGCTGAGGATGTTGCTAAAAGACTAATGGATTATGGATTTCACGCACCTACTGTATCTTTTCCGGTTCACGATACATTTATGATTGAGCCTACTGAGAGTGAAAGCAAAGAAGAAATTGATAGATTTATTGAGGCGATGCACCAAATCAGACAGGAGATTGAAGATATAGTTACGGAAAAAGTGGATGGAGAAAACAATGTATTGCACAATGCCCCGCATACCTCGGAAATGGTAACTGCCGACGAGTGGGAATTTGATTATTCCAGGTCAAAAGCCGCATATCCATTGCCTTATTTAAAGGAATTGAACAAATTTTGGCCTTTTGTAGCAAGAATTGACAATGCATATGGAGATAGAAATTTGTATTGCACCTGTCCTCCGGTAAGTGATTACGAGGGAAAAACATTGGATTTATGATTTACTGCCCATAATGGATACTCCCTTTGCACAAAACCAACATCCTCTTAGGTCCTTGTGCACCCACTACCAAAGTCTGCTCAATGTCCGCTGTCTTAGATGGTCCTGTTATAAATACTCCATAACTGTATTCCTGTGTGTCTGTCCTCAGGTATGCCCGATGCATATCCAAGACCAACTCATTAGAGTCAATCATCACAACAAGATTTTCACAAAGAAAGGGGATTGTTCTATCCGGCAATTTCCCGGCATCTACCCAAATCGCTCCATTTTCTGCAACACCAAATTCACCTTTGATTATCGCCAAATCCAATGGGTGCAAAGACTTGGGTGAACTCAAATCATCAAGTTTTATTCCGCTGATTGCAATATCTTTTATCATATTTACACATCGCTTGTAACCGGAAAGAAAATCATTGATTATATCTTTTGCTTCAGCAAAATCCGAAAAAAACCGGTATTCGGCAGATACTCCTTCTAATGAAGTTTTAAATTTATCAAGCAAATTAAGAGAGTTTTCTCCTTCTGTCATATTCTTAGTACTCTTCTTTAAATGCATCTCATTACTCTGAGAAGACAGTATCTCTTCGAGCTCAACCTGCCTATTTGAAGTACTCATTCTTATATTTTCAAGTATTTTATCTTTAGAATTCATTTCGTAATTTCTTTTTCTTGATTTCAGGCATTTTTCTTCCTTTTCCCCAATTGTTCCACCTGTTGTAAACTATAAAATCCGGAAGTATTCTCAGTGCTATTCTTCCCATTTTAAAGACAAATTTGAACAATCCGGGTTTTTCCAATATCTTTCCAGCCAATCCCATAGCGATGGTTTTTGTTTTGGGCAATACATTGTTTTTTCCGATTACTTGTCGCCATTTGTACAATTGATTGTGGATATCTATTTTCACAGGACAAACATCGCTACAAGAACCACATAGAGTGGATGCAAAGGGCAAATCGCTATATTTTTCAAGATTGATATTTGGTGTCAATATAGCTCCGATAGGACCGGGTATAGTATAACCGTAACTATGCCCTCCCGACCTTCGATAGATAGGGCAGGTATTCATGCAAGCACCGCAGCGGATACATTTGAGAGAAGTCCAAAAATCCTCTTTTTTCAATCTTTCAGACCTTCCGTTATCGACGATAATAATATGCATTTCGCCCTCCGGCTTTGGTTTTTTAAAATGTGAAGTATATACTGTAATGGCTTGTCCGGTCGCACTTCTTGCGAGCATTCTCGTAAAAACCCCGAGGTGGCTTCTCTTGGGAATAAGTTTTTCCAATCCCATACTGTGAATTTGTACAGGAGTGATACTGACTCCCAAATCCGCATTTCCTTCATTTGTACACACTACTATCTCACCGGTCTCTGCCACAGCAAAATTCACTCCTGTGAGTGCTGCATCCGAAGTCAAAAAATCTTTTCTCAATGATAGCCTTGCCTGATATGTCAGGTATTGAGGGTCATTATTACCTCGTTCTGTATTCCATTTTTCGTGAAATAATTCCGATACTTCTTCTTTTTTGATATGAATGGCGGGAAGAACTATATGGCTTGGAGGTTCATTGCGCAATTGTATAATTCTTTCGCCCAAATCCGTGTCTATAACTTCAATTCCATTTTTTTCAAGATATGGATTCAATTCACATTCCTCTGTGAGCATTGATTTGCTCTTTACTATTTTTTTTACTTTGTGTTTATTCAGTATTTCACCTACTATTTTATTATGTTCATCAGCGTCTTTTGCCCAATGCACAATCGCCCCGTTTTTCAAGGCATTTTCTTCAAATTCCAATAGGTATTTGTCGAGATTTGACAGACAATGAGTTTTGATATTGCTCGCTTGCAATCTCAATTGTTCCCAGTTTTCAACCCCCATTACCGCAATATCCCGTTTGTTTCTGACGAACCAAAGGGCTGTATCGTGCCAAGCTGACCTTGTTTTGTTTTCAACGAAAGAAGCGGATTTTTGCTTGAAATCAATAGCCATAACTCATAGTTTATCTCCGTTTAAAACCTGTAAAATATGTCTCACTTTCAGAGGTAGTTTTCTCTTCTTTATTATACCATCAAGATGCATCAAACAGGACATATCGTTACTCACCAACACTTCCACACCTTTATTTATAGCATCATCAAGCTTATCTGTACCCATTCTTACGGATATTTCATCAAAATAAACAGAAAATGTCCCGCCAAAACCACAGCATTCATCCGGTCTGTCCAAACTAACAAGCTCTATATCCTCAATATGCTCTACCAAGGGCATCAAAAATGATTTTGTCGGTGTGGATAGTTCAGACGATACCCCAAAACGCATTCCTCTCAGCGAATGGCATCCTGTATGCAGGGCAACTTTGTGAGGATAGCTGAGCTTTGGTAATTTTCCAATATACTCCGACATAATATATTCGGTCAAATCCCTTATATTTTCCCTTAATCTTTTTACTTTTCCTGTTTGTTCTATAATATCATAATGCTCCTTTATATGATAAGAACAGCTACCGGATATCATCAGAGTTTGTTCAAAATCACCAAAAGTATTCACATAGTGATGATATGCGCCAATAGCCTTGTGTTCATACCCGGAATTGGCGAGAGGTTGACCGCAACAAGTTTGCCCTCGGGGAACTTCAAATTCAATTCCGAGTTTCCTCATCAATTCCATAGATGAATCAGCTACTTCAGGATAAAATTCTTCGATAAAACACGGTATAGATAATGCTATTTTCAAATTGTTCTATATTTACCAAAAGATTGTATAAAGTATTACCAGTATTATCAAAATAATATATGCACTGATATTGAAAGTCTTTCCTGTCAAAAAAGTTTCTTTTAACAATGGAATACCTTTAGGATCATCATCACCTTCACCCGTATTCAACGATATACCCATAATCACCACCATTGTCATCAATAAAGTGTAGAGCATTTGGTCGAGAAATGGCATTTCGATTGGAAGAAATTTCAATGCAAGCGCTATTGGAATTGACGCCAATACCCCAACGATTGCTCCTTTGACATTTGTCTTTTTCCAAAACAATCCCATTAAGAACACCGCAAGAATACCCGGACTGACTATGCCTGTATATTCTTGAATATATTGAAACATTTGAGGAATAGAGCCCATAGTTTTTCCTATTGAGCTTGCAATTACCAAAGCCACCAACACTGTGATTCTTCCCACTGTCACCAACTGCTTATCACTTGCATTTTTATTTATATAGGGCTTGTAAATATCCATAGTGAAAATGGTAGAGGTTGAATTCAACATTGAAGCCAATGACGAGACTATCGCAGCTGATAGAGCAGCAACAACAAGCCCTTTAAATCCTGCCGGAACAAACGTGCGAATCAGCCAAGGGTATGCTTTATCGTAGTTTATCGCATCCCCATTCGCAAAAGCACCGGCAGCATCCGCTATATTCTCTTTGTACATCACGAATGCGATTATACCCGGGATAACTACAATCAGTGGAACTATTATTTTTAAAAATGCAGCAAAAGCGATACCGTTTTGAGCTTCTTTAAGAGATTTTGCCGCCAAGGCCCTTTGAATAATATATTGGTTAAAGCCCCAATAATACAGATTTGCTACCCACATACCACCAATCAATACGGCAATACCCGGAAGATTGGCAAATTGAGGATTATCTCTTTTTAATATCATATGAAATTTATCCGCTGCTACATCATATACATGAGCAAAACCGTTGATAGCTCCTCCTTGGGCAGTCACATGATCCAAGGCGATATAAGTGGTGACCAATCCACCGGCAATTAAAAGTACAACCTGTATTACATCTGTCCAAGCTACGGCAGACAGTCCTCCCCAAACGGAGTAAGCGGCAGCGAACAATGCCAAGCCAAACATGTACAATAAAATATTGGAACCATCACCTGCTCCAAGCACTGTATCCAATGCCTTTCCCCCAAGATAAATGACTGAAGTGAGATTTACAAATACAAATAATGCTATCCAAAATATCGCTAAAATCGTTTTCAAAGAAGTATTAAACCGCTTTTCAACAAATTCCGGAATAGTATATAATCCCTGTTTAATGAAAACAGGTAAAAAATATTTACCTACGATAATCAATGTCAATGCAGCCATCAATTCATAGGTAGCAATAGCCAAACCAATGGCAAAACCCGATCCTGACATACCGATAAACTGTTCTGCTGAAATATTGGCAGCGATTAATGAGGCTCCAATTGCCCACCATGGAAGAGTTTTACCGGCTAAAAAATAATCTTCGGTCGTTTTGTCCTGTCCCTTTTTATTTCGAGACATGTACAAGCCAACGCCCAGTATTACGACTGCATATAATCCAAAAATCAAGTAATCAATAAATGCAAATTGCTCATTCATATTTTTTATTTTTTTAGACTAAAATAATAATTATGCCAATCCGGTTCCTCCATCTATTACGACTTCATAGATTTCAGGTTCTTTCCCTTCCGGAGTTTTGTATTGCGCTAAAATAGTATTTTTAAAATTAGCAACAGCATTTTTCTTTACAAGATTTATCGTACATCCTCCAAAACCACCTCCCATCATCCTCGCACCAAGTACTCCCCTTGTTTTTTTCGCTATATCAACCAATAAATCCAATTCCACACAACTCACCTCATATTTCTCCTTTAATCCCCTGTGAGAAAGGTACATTTGATTACCAAACGCGGTGAAATCACCATTATTTAACGCCTCACAGGCTGCATCAAGACGAATGTTTTCTTCGATTACATAAGTACATCTATCATAGACAATCTCATCAAACTCCGCCTTGTGTTTTTGTATAAAATCCAAACTAACGTCACGTAAGGATTGTATTGATGAATTGTATTTTTTGAGAATTTTAACGCCCGCAGCACACTCATTTCGACGTTTATTATACTCAGATGATGCCAACGAATGTTTTACTCCGGTATTTACCAAAAGCAGTTTGTAATTCTCCATTTTTACCGGTAAAAGCTCGTATTCCAATGAACGGCAATCCAATTTTATCGCTTTGTTGATTTGACCGTGCATGACTGCAAATTGATCCATAATTCCACACATAACTCCTGCATATTCGTGTTCAGCCTTTTGCGAAATTTTAACCATTTCCATAGTGGAATAACCAAATTTTTGCATTTTGTCAATGGCATAAGCCAATCCACATTCAATGGCAGCAGATGAAGACAATCCTGCCCCTATGGGTATATCACCGCCAAATGCGCAGTCAAAACCCATTACTTGTTTACCATCTTTGACAAATTGTGCTATTACACCAAGCAAATAATTAGCCCAATGCTTATCACAAGGCTCAATTTTATCTATCTCCGTCACGTATTCATCCATCAAGTCATAACTGTAAAACCTGAATACATTATCTCTATTGGGAGCAATAGCAAAATATATCGCTTTATCAATCGAGGCAGGTAAAACAAATCCTTCATTATAATCGGTGTGCTCACCTATCAGATTGACTCTTCCCGGCGACCGCACTATCACCGGCTTTCCCTCGAACCTATCTGTAAATACTTGCTTTATTATTTCTTTCATTTTTTTAGTAAACTATGGTTGTTTTCTTTTAATCATCTTGACTCAAAACCCTTAACTTGGCAAATATCAAGACTTCTCCAACTCAAAAATCTTCTCCATCAATACCCATTTCTCTCCTTCTTTTGCAAATGGAAGTTTTTGTTGATAGTTCCACATCAATGTTTCCCATTCCTGAACTTTTGGATTTTCCTTATCCATTTTTGCTTTTTTATCAAATGAAAAATCGTCATTTACCTCCATTATCATAAAAAGCCTGTTTTCAACAAGATAGATTTCCAAGTTTTCTATACCGGCATTTTTAATACTTGCCGTTATCTCCGGCCATATTTTTTCGTGATATTTTTTATAAGCCTTGATAAGCTTTTTATCATCGACCAAATCTAATGCAAAACAATATCTTTTCATTCTAATTTATTTTTTAAATCATCAAACTCATTAAAGGTTTTGCGATATGAGCTGTGGCGAATATATTAAATTAAATGTCAGCGTTTTAAATAAGTAGCAATATTAATTTTCGAGAATTACTTAAAAATTCTGTGATAATTTACCATTGTGTCATATCGTTTATTAGTGACAGGATTATTTTGTGATTTATGTTAATTTAAATTTTCGTCCAATTCTCTAATTCAATATTCGAAATTCTTTTTAAATGTCTTTCATTATTAGTAACTAAAACTAAATTATTTGAAATTGAAGTGACTCCAATTAATAAGTCAAAATCAGGGATTAGATTTCCTGTTTTTTGTAATTTAACTTTTTCTTTTGCATAATTATCTAAAGAGCTATATATAGGAATTACGGTGAATAATTCCTCCATTTTTTCAACTTCTTTTAAATGTTTTTCAATGTTTCCACTTTTTATAGCACCAAACTTGAGTTCAGCTATTGATATTTCGGAAATGAAACAATTGTTTATACCAACTTTTTTGATTTTCTTCTTAATATCATATTTTCCTTGCAGAAAGAAAATACAAATATCAGTATCAAGCAAATATTTCATATTAATCAAAACTTAAATTTCTATTGGAATTTACTCTACTCCGATATATTTCTTTCACCATCTCATCGCTTGTTTCATCCCAAGAACCAAATAATTCATTTAGTAAATTTTCTTTTTCATTTCCATTTGATTTAAACTTAGCTTTAAGATTATTAGTCAATTCTGATAAAATTTCAAGTTTCAGTTCGAAACTTAATGGTTTAATCAACCTCATCAATCTAATTACTGATATGTTTTCCATAATTATTGAATTAATTCTTTCTTAAAGAACATAGATAATACTATTTTGGTTTCAATGTAAACTTCTCTTTTATAAAAAAAATCGATTTTACTTTTAAAACAAGATTTTGCTTAATCCTACCAAATATTCAATTTCAATTTCAAGTCGCAAAGCACTTGAATTATAATTAGAGATTTTGATGCTTTTTCTTTATTTTCACTGTCTATACCTTCTTGTCACTAGTGTTATGTAGGGTAGATTTATGAGTTTAAGTGATATTCCTGTATTAAAACATTAACTGCAATTTTAAGTTTATCAGATAGATTTCTAATCATATTAATGGTTAGTCGTCTTTTCTTATTTAAAACTTCAGAAACAATACCTTTGGATCCAACAACTCCAACCAAATCTTTTTGTTTCAATTCCAGTTCTTCCATTCTTATTTTAATTGCAACTATTGGGTCTGGGGAATCTATTTTGTAATTT
>JALVEE010000087.1 GCA_027008645.1 Saprospiraceae bacterium | reverse complement strand
CATAACTAACACACTTACAATTATTCTTTTTTTATCACGGTTAAAAATTGATAATGCAATATAACCCGCTAAAAAAGCAGCAACAGTAGAAGGTTCAGTAAAGAAAGCTTGGGCTCTTGGGGTTCCACCAGAGAATATGATTTGAAAGGGTATGCCTGAAATATGGTATATGATAGTGCTAATAACAATAATAACAAATGAAATATCAACAAGCTTTATTAGCATATTAAGAAACTCTTCTGCGGTTATGTAATAAGATATTGCCGCACAGGCTGTAATCCAGATCAGGAAACGAGCGATACCGAGAGATCCTGCATTCCATGCATCATCATTAAATTGTGTTAGCAATAATAAATGAAGGAGCGATAATACTGTAACGGGTAGAATATACTTTAAAAAAATTTTGTTCTTAAAAATTGTCTTATCCGATATAGCTATCAAAATAATGGCAAAATGTGAAGCGTATCCTAACCATGAAAGAGAAAGCCCTGTAATTTCGGAGTAAGAAGAGATTTCTGCGCCAATAAAAATTCTTTGCAAGAAGCTAGGCAGCAAAAATATCAGCAATAATAACTGCCTGGACTGTATTTTTTTCACGTAGTAAACCTTTGCTGAGTAATTTTTATTTTACTAAACAGCCTGTCCTACCATACAACCATACCAAGTATCATCTGTCATGGGGTCTAGAGTCATCCACTGATACGCCCCCAGTAGTTTTATTCCTGCATTTGATAGATGGTGTTGTAATTCTGGTAAGAACCAGTAGCGCATCATGTGATGCTCTGTTACTTTATGTTTATCCCCAGATTTTTTGGCTTTTATTTCTATATCAAAACCAACATCAACACAGTTTTCATTGATCATCATGAGTGATTGTGTTTTTCTATCGACTATTATTTTGTCATTTTCAACAACCTTGTTTACATTTTTAGGGCGATCCGTAAGGACACCGGGGCCATACCAAAAATCAAAAATGAATAATCCGTCTTTTATTAAATTGGAACGTGTCGCTGTGAAGGCAGATATTAAGTCTTCATTAGAGACTTGATAGCTCATTACATGAAAGAGGGATACGATGACATCAAATTTAATATTAGAGCGATAGGTTCTTGCATCACCTGTTTCAAAGTTTAGGCGTTTTTTTATGACTTCACTAACACTATCCTTGTGTTTATTTGCACTATCGACCATTTTAGGGCTTAAATCAATGCCGGTAACTTGCCAATTATGTTCTGCTAAATGAAAGGCATGCCCACCTGTGCCACTCCCTAATTCAAGGATGGTAGATTGTTCTTTGCCGTTGTGTTTTTTTATTAGACGCTCGATATAGTCGACTTCCGTAGCATAGTCTTTATCTTGATATAATAGGTCGTAATAAGCTGCATATAAATCAAACTGACTCATTGAGTATCTCCTTTAGAGCGATGGCAGATGCATCGATTTGGTTGTTTGTTAAAGCCATGCCACTGGGAATATAGAAACCTCTGCGTGCAATATTTTCTGAAACTGGGTAGCTTTCATTTTTGAATAATCCCATTTTTTGAAAAACGGGTTGTTCGTGCATTGGCCAAAAAAACGGACGTGATCCTATTTGTTTTTTACTTAGTTTTTCCATCATATCTTTGGCATCAAAAGGGACTTCATCCTTCAATACAATTGCATAAACCCAATAAATATTTTCAGCATAATCTGTCGACCTTAAAGGGAGTTGTATTTTTTCTGTATTGCTGAGTAAATCCGTATATCTATGTCCCATTTTTCGTTTTCGTTCTACAAACTCATCAAGGCGCTCAAGCTGGGCTACGCCAAGCGCTGCTTGTAGGTTGGTCATGCGTAAATTCCAGCCTAATTCATCATGAACAAATCGTTGTTCTGGCTTGAAATAAAGGTTGCGTAAACTTCTTGCTTTGGCAGCTAATTCAGCATTATCTGTTACAATCATGCCACCTTCGCCAGTGGTTATATGTTTGTTAGGATAAAAGCTAAAGATGCTAATATCACCAAAACTACCACATGCTTTTCCATTGTATGTTTGGCCGTGCATTTCAGCTGCATCTTCTAGTATTTTTAAGCCATGTTTTTTAGCTAGCGCAAGCACGGGGTTCATATCAACAGGTAAGCCAAAAATATGCACGACCATGATTGCTTTGGTTCTTGGAGTAATTTTTTCTTCTATTTTCGAAACATCCATGTTCCAGGTAACTGGATCGCAATCAACCAGAACAGGCTTGGCTCCAGCACGAACGATGGCTGCCGCACATGAAATTATGGTGAAAGTGGGCATAATAACTTCATCACCTTCACTTAAGCCTAAGGCGACTACAGCAGCATCAAGTGCTACGGAACCATTACTCACTGCTATGGCATATTTTCGACCAATACGGGTGGCAAACTGTTCTTCAAATTGTTTGATGAAAGCACCTTCGGATGAAATCCATCCAGTTCGTATGCATTCAAGTAAATACTTCTCTTCGTTGCCATCAAGCAATGGTTCGTTAACCGGAATAAAATTATGAGACATCGCTTGTTTCCTTTAGTATCACTTTATCGTCTGAAATAGGGGCAAAGCGTGTTTTGTCAGCTTCCCCTGCATAAGGACCCTGTTTAACTTCTACTATTTCACTTTCTTCTAGCATCTTAAAACCATGCCCACCAAAGGCTAGTAAAACAATATCACCAGTCCTTAATATTCGGCTTTCAAGATAGTTTTGCTTATCATTATAAAAATCAACACGCACACAACCTTTTTTAATGATAAGCACTTCTTTTGTATAGCTAACTTCCCTGATTACTGGATTATGCACATGAGGTTGTATTTCATAGTCTTTTGGGCGATTCATATAGCCTAATTGTTGTGTAAACTTATTTGGGGTAAAAAATTCAATGCCATCCGAGTGGTAATTATTCCTTAAAATTAGGGCTAACATTTGTTCTTTATGCTTAATATGCTCAATCATTGGATGTGGTAGAGAGGATGTCATTTTTAATGGTCTTTAGTCAGCTCGACATTGAAGCCATGCTCTTTAAGTAAGGCATGACGTTTGGCTTGGTCAAGGTCATACTCAATCATTTCTTTAACCATTTCATCTAAGGTGATCTCCGGTATCCAGCCCAATTCATCTTTGGCTTTTGATGGATCACCTAATAAGGTTTCTACTTCTGTTGGTCTAAAGTAGCCAGGGTCAACTTGTATTAGTACATCTCCTACTTTTACGGCTGGTGCATTATTACCTTCTATTGCTGCAACGACACCTTTTTCATCAATACCTTTACCTTCAAATTTTAAGGTTATGCCTAATTCACGGGCGGACTTGTCAATAAAATCTCTAACAGAGTACTGGACACCTGTAGCAATAACGTAATCCACTGGTTTGTCTTGTTGTAGCATCATCCATTGCATGCGCACATAGTCCTTGGCATGTCCCCAGTCTCTTAATGCGTCAAGATTTCCCATGTAAAGACATTTTTCAAGCCCCTGAGCAATATTTGAAAGCCCTCTTGTAACTTTGCGTGTAACAAAGGTTTCGCCGCGACGAGGACTTTCATGATTGAATAAAATCCCATTACATGCATGCATGCCATAGGCCTCCCTATAATTCACAGTAATCCAATAGGAGTACATTTTTGCGGCAGCATAGGGGCTACGAGGATAAAAAGGCGTAGTTTCTTTCTGGGGGGTTTCTTGAACCAAACCAAATAATTCACTGGTACTTGCCTGATAAAATCTTGTTTTCTTTTCAAAACCTAGAAAGTGAATCGCTTCTAATAAACGCAAAGTCCCCAGACCAACAACATCTGCGGTATACTCTGGGCTTTCAAAGCTAACTGCGACATGGCTTTGAGCTGCTAAATTATAAACTTCATCAGGCTCAACTTCTTTGATAATCCGAGTCAAGTTACTACTATCGCTCAGATCTCCATAGTGTAAAAAAAGCTTACAGTCGGGTGAATGTGGATCTTGATATAAATGATCAATACGACTAGTGTTAAATGATGAAGCCCTTCGTCTTATGCCGTGAACTTCATAACCTTTTTTTAGAAGGAACTCAGCTAGATAAGAACCATCTTGCCCAGTAATGCCTGTAATGATTGCTTTTTTCATTTTTTACTTTCCATATCAATAAATGCTAATAATTCTTTGGTTTTCTCTTTCATGAGTGCTTCGTCTTTTCGAGCTTCAATATTTAATCTGATGACAGGTTCAGTATTTGAACTCCGTATATTAAAGCGCCATGATGTAAATTCCATGCTTAATCCATCTGTTTTTTCTATTCTAATTGATTTATTTTGGTAAGTTTTTTCAATTTTATTAATGATTGACTGAGGGTTTTCAATAATGCGATTTATTTCTCCGCTGCAAGGGAAAAGTTCAATGCGTTTTTTTACTAAAGCAGATAAAGGTTTATTTCTTATACCTATAAGTTCTGCAACTAATAACCACGGTATCATACCACTATCACAATAAGAAAAATCTCTAAAATAGTGGTGTGCGCTCATTTCGCCACCGTATATCGCATTCTCTTTACGCATACGTTCTTTAATAAAAGCATGACCTGTTTTACATAAAATAGGTGTGCCTCCATTGGATTCAACTATATCAATAGTATTCCAGGTTAACCGTGGGTCATGGATGATCTTTTCATTAGGGTTTTTAGCTAAAAAAGCTTCGGCAAGTAAGCCTACGATATAATAGCCTTCAATAAATCCACCCTTTTCGTCAAATAAAAAACAACGATCAAAATCACCATCCCAGGCAATTCCCATATTAGCCTGATGTTTAATAACTGCGTTACTGGTGTCAGAGCGATTTTCTGGCAACAAGGGGTTGGGGATTCCGTTAGGGAAATTGCCGTCAGGACGATGATGAATTTTAATAAATTCGATTGGCACATTTTGTCGATTTAATTCGGCCTCGATAGCATCTATTACAGGACCTGCACTGCCATTTCCTGCATTGACGACAAGTTTTATTGGTTTAATGGTGTCAAGGTCGATATAGCTTAGCAGGTGTTCAATGTAGGCATTCATACAGGAATGTTGTGTCAGCGTACCTTTATCTCCGTCAGGAGAAAAATTATTTTTTTCCGCTAATTTTTGTATGTTTTTTAAGCCTGTATCTCCACTAATGGGTTTAGAATCTTCACGAATTAATTTCATTCCATTAAAATTCATAGGATTATGGCTTGCTGTGATTTCTATGCCACCATCCACCTTAAGATACGAAGTGGCAAAATATATTTCTTCTGTGCCTGTCATGCCAAGATCAAAAACATCCACACCAGCATCAAGCAAACCTTCAGAGAGCGCCTGTTTTAGAAATTCTGATGTGAGACGTATATCGCCACCCACGACAACTTGTTTGGGTTTTAAATATTCTCCGTAGGCACGTCCAATACGGTAAGCAATATCTTCACTTAATTCATCACCAAGTTGCCCACGGATATCGTAAGCCTTGAAACAGGTCAAATTATTATTCACGATTCGTTTGACCGCCCATAAACATCTTCAAAGCGTACAATATCATCTTCGCCGAGATAACTGCCTGATTGTATCTCTATAATCTCCAAAGGAATGGAACCAGGATTTTCCAGACGATGTTTGACGCCGAGAGGTATGTAGGTTGATTGATTTTCCTCCAGAAGAAAAACCTTATCCCCTTTCGTCACCTTAGCAGTGCCCTTAACAATGACCCAATGTTCTGCCCGATGATGGTGCATTTGTAATGAGAGTGTTGATCCAGGGTTGACAACAATCCTTTTTACTTGAAATCGGTCTCCCTGATCTACGCTGTCATAGCTACCCCATGGACGTGTAACTTTTCGATGGGCTACCGTTCGGAAACAATCTTTTTTTCGTAGTTTTTCTACAATATCCTTAACTTTTTGTGATTCGTTTTTATGAGCAACCATAATGGCATCAGATGTTTCGACAACAATTAAATCCTTGATACCTACGGTTGCTATAAGCCTTCCAGAAGAATATAACAAGCTGTCTTTTGTTTGTGTTGTGAGAATTTCTCCAACGACTACATTGCCATCATCATCTTTGGTATTGGTCTCCCATAAAGAACGCCATGATCCTACATCATTCCATCCTGCATCAAGTGTAACAATACTCGCATTTTGTGTTTTTTCCATCACTGCATAATCAATAGATATTGATGGAGATGAAGAGAATGAGGTTTTGTCGATGCGAATAAAATCCAGATCCTTTTGAGCTTTCTCTATAGAGCTCTTGCAAGAGGAATAAATGTCGCTTTGATATTTCTCTAGTTCTTTTAGAAAAGTATTAGCTTGAAAAACAAACATGCCACTATTCCAGTAATACTGTCCAGATTCAATATATTCTATTGCAGTTTCCTGATTTGGTTTTTCAACAAATTTATTGATTAAGTATGTATCTTTTTCACTTAACCTTTTTCCCACCTCTATATAGCCATACCCTGTTTTTGGTGAGGTTGGTAATATGCCAAACGTAACGAGGTAATTATCATTTGCTAGCTTTTTGGCATGATTTATTGCTGAATGAAATGCGTTGGTATTTTTAATATCATGGTCGGCAGGTAAAATTAATAAAATAGGATTTTCTGCGAGTGTCAAAGCATGTATGGCAGCAAGGGTTATTGCAGGAGCAGTATTTTTAGCCTCTGGTTCCAATATGATTGTTCTGTCTCTACCTTGTAACTGTTCGGCTACCAAAAAACGATGTTCTTCATTACACACAATTATCGGTGTCCCAATATCTTCTATAGGATCAAGGCGAGAGACTGTTTCTTGTAGCATGGTATTATTGCCTGTTAAAGGCAAAAATTGTTTTGGGTATTGTTTGCGCGACAATGGCCACAGTCTAGTGCCAGAGCCACCAGAGAGTATTACGGGGATTATAGTTGAACTCATTATTGTAAAATGCCTTTTGTATCAATAACCACTTTATCTTTCAGAGCTTCTGCCGGGATGGTTTTAAATTCTTTATGGTCTACTAATAATAGAATAATATCAGCTACTTGAAAGGCATCTTCTATGGTTCCTAATGTGACATGAGTTATCTTAGAAAAGGTATTGGGTAATTTTGTAATATTAGGTTCAACTAATAATAGTTTTCCGATATTACTCTCAGCAAGAACTTGCGCAATTTCAAGTGCAGGGCTTTCACGAAGATCATCAATATCTGCCTTGAATGCCAAGCCAAAACAGGCAATTGTAGGGTTGTCATATTTTTTAGCGGCTTTTTTCACCAAGTCAACAACGTAATGGGGCTTGCCATCATTCACTAAACGAGAGGTATGAATCAGGCGGGCTTCATCAGGCGTTTTATCTACAATAAACCAAGGGTCAACTGCAATACAATGCCCGCCAACACCAGGGCCAGGCTGTAAAATATTGACTCGAGGGTGGCGATTTGCCAATTCAATAAGCTCCCATACATTGATATCTAACTTATCACAAATAAGTGACAGCTCGTTGGCAAAGGCTATATTGACATCACGAAAGCTATTTTCCGTTAGTTTTGCCATTTCTGCAGTACGTGCATTGGTGATAATACAATCACCTTGAACAAATGTTTTATAGAGATCAACAGAGGCTTGTGAGCATTCTGGAGTAAGCCCACCGATTACGCGGTCATTTTCTATGAGTTCTCGCATAACATGACCCGGTAAAACACGCTCTGGACAGTGAGCTATTTTAATTTTTAATGTTGGATTTTGGGTGTTGAATGGGGGTGGCACTAAGTCAGGGCGTTGCTCAGATATCCATTCTGCCACTTTTTCAGTTGTCCCTACTGGTGAGGTTGATTCTAGAATAACTAGATCACCTTCTTTTAATACTGGGGCAATAGCTTTTGTTGCTGATTCTATATAAGCAAGGTCAGGCTCATGGTCACCTTTAAAAGGTGTAGGTACTGCAATCAAAAAAGCATCTGCTGGCTCTGGCGCTGTTGTTGCTCTCAAATAACCTGCACTTACTGCTGATTGTACAGCAGTATCAAGGTCAGGTTCTACAATATGTATTTTACCTTGGTTGATAATATCAACTGCTTCTTGATTAACATCAACCCCGATAACTTTAACCTTTTGTGAAGCAAACGCAACCGCTGTTGGGAGGCCAATGTAGCCCAGCCCAATAACTGATATCGTTTTAAATTCCATTCAACTAATGTCCATTTTTGATTCTATTATTTCTTTAACTATTATCTCACAAGCTTTGCCGTCCCCATAGGGGTTATGTGCTTTACTCATTGCTAAATATGCTTGCTCGTTATTGAGAAGTGTATTGACTTCTCTCACGATTGTTTTGTGATTTGTTCCTACTAACTTAACGGTTCCTGCTTCAATAGCTTCAGGCCGCTCCGTTGTATCTCGCATTACTAATACAGGCTTGCCTAAAGAGGGTGCTTCTTCCTGTATTCCACCAGAGTCGGTTAAAATAATATGTGCTCTTGTCATGAGGTAGACAAATGGAAGGTAATCTTGTGGCTCTATTAAGTGTATGTTGCTAATACCTTTCAACAATCTATTAACAGGTTCTTGGACATTTGGATTTAAATGAACGGGGTAGAGTACCTCTACATCAGGGTGCGTTGTTGCAACTTCTTGTAATGCTTTACATATATTTTCAAATCCATCACCAAAGCTTTCTCTACGATGCCCTGTGACCAAAATTAATCGTTTAGATTGATCTAAAAAACCATATTGGGTAGCTAATGATTTATTGAGTTCTTTATTGGTTATTATTTTTTCTTTTACCCACAATAAAGCATCAATAACGGTATTCCCAGTAACGGTTATATTTTCTTGTGGAATATTCTCATTGAGTAAGTTTTTTTCAGAACCTGTCGTGGGCGCGAAATGGAATTGGGTAAGCGCACTTGTTAATTTTCGATTAGCTTCTTCTGGCCAAGGTGAATATATATTGCCTGTGCGTAATCCTGCCTCAATGTGTCCAACTTTTATTTGTTGATAAAATGCAGCTAGTGAAGTCACAAATGTCGTGCTTGTGTCACCATGAACCAATACTAAATCGGGTCTGAAATCTTCGAGTACAGGTTTAATTTTTTGCAGAATATTTGCTGTTATTTCATATAGCCCTTGATTGGACTGCATAATATCTAAATCATAGTCTGGTTTTACTTCAAACAACTCTAGAACCTGATCTAACATTTTACGGTGTTGAGCCGTCACACAAACTCTTGAATCAATTAGAGGTTCGTCTTTTAATGCATGCACTAAAGGGCACATTTTTATGGCTTCTGGGCGTGTGCCGAAAACTGCAAGTACTTTTATTTTTTTCACGAATCACTTCCAAATGAGTCTTTGTGCTGGGCAAGCAATACACCATTTGATAGACCTACATATCCTGTGCCTGCTATTGCTATTTTGATGTTATTCATGCTTGTACTTTGACTCCACTCAGCAACCATATTTTCGACCCCTTCAGGGAACGGTCAAAATAATAATAGAACTGGCATTTCGATCAATTCCTTTTGTTGAAGCGGATTTTACACGTTATTTTTTTTTTTGCACGAAAGAATTTTGTACACGATCATTTTCAGTTATGACATGTATCTTTGTGAGATTTTTCCACCTCCCAGAGCAGTAGAAGGGATACCCTGGTGGAAAGTAATGCTTTATTCACGATTGATCTCAATATTTTTCTAACTCGAGCTTTTCTGGCAAAATCACATCCTCATAAATCTGTGGCATACTTATTTCCAAATCAATGCAAACTAGCTCTAACACATCATCAATTTCATCCAAGAGAAAGTATTGCCAGTGTTCACCATCGCGACGATACAGCTCAACTTTATACTCATCTTGCGATACCATAATGTATTCCTTTAAAGATGGAATATCCTGATAAGCAATGGCTAGGAGCTTGTCCGAGAACTAGCTTCCAAAAAATGCGACCACAATATATAGTGTTTTCTTGATGCGAAAACCACTATATATTGATTGAAATTTTTAAAAACTTAGTTCTCGGACAGCCTCCTAGGGTCAGGTCTTGTTTTAATACATTAAAATCTTGTGTTATACTGTATCCATTCAAAATACAAAAATGGAGTAAATTATGGAATGGGCAGAAGTTGTTGATAATCCATTGTTACAAGATCTTCCTTTTAAAATTGAACTTAATAAATTCGGGAAGTTGTTAATGAGTCCGGCATCTAACGAACATGGAAGAATTCAAAGTCGCCTTGCCAGTATGTTGATAAATAAGCTTCCTAAGGGGGAGGTAATAACTGAGTGCTCAATAGAAACGTCTGATGGAGTTAAGGTCGCTGATGTTGCATGGTTGTCGAAGGGTTTTGTATTAGAATTTGGTTTTATAACGCCTTATCCTAAGGCGCCAGAATTATGTATTGAAATTGTTTCTCCTTCAAACTCAAAAGTTGAAATACAGCAAAAAGTTGACTTGTATTTGGCTAAAGGTGCCAGTGAAGTTTGGGTTGTTTATGGTTTGAATGATATGCATGTGTTTACGCACATGGGATATAGTGAAAAAAGTAAGCTTGTTAAATAGAGCTTTTCTAAAGCTTTTATTAATACTTCCAAAAGTATTTTCATGTTAAGAGTACTCCTGAGCATATTTTGTGTCAGGTAGTTAAAAAAAGCTCTTAATCAAATCTATTTTCTTTTGAATCCCTCTGGGTTTTATTCCCCTTGGGTGAAAAAGCTGGGGTCATGTCTTGAAATCACTGGGTTCGAATTGCCTTACTGCTCGACTTACTGTTGAATAATGCACGCCAAACCAATCAGCAATATCTTTCATCGTATAATTGCCAGAAAGGTACGCTTTTGCCATTGCTTTTTGTCTTGTGGTTTCTCTATCAACATAATATTGAAAAGGCTTAGCCAACGCTCTACGTTGTAAACGTGATACTTCTTTCAATGAGTCATTTGCTTTTATTCCAGCTTTTTTCTGAATGTTAGCAATAAACTCATCTTCCCCCAAAAAAATCTGGTTTTGTAGCTTGCTCCAGAGGGAGGGCAGACCAATTCCCGCTCTAACAAAGTCTTTATAATGCCTAATTGCAACTTGTTTCTTATTTCCAAACTGGGAAAGTAACCAATCTACTTCCAGCCATTCTGGAGGAGTTTCCTCTCCAATCATGGCTAAATAACTACTCCATTGCCAATCTTGAATATTATTAATCATCTTCGCCCTAAGTGGATTTAATACAACATAGCGAGAAAGCTCCAGCAGATAGGTGCTTTTATCTATCAGTATAGACTTAAACCTCCCTTGATAAACATGTCCAGATAAGTTGTGTCGTCGATTGTAGTATTGCGTATACACACCATTTAACTGGCGCATCCCTTGAGATAAATTAGCCTCTGCCGTTTCAATGATGAGATGATAGTGATTATCCATTTGACACCAAGCATGACTTCGCCAATTAAAACGTAAACAAACCTGCGCTAATATTTCTAACCATTTTTTCCTGTCCTCATCATCATAGTAAATTGCTTCTCGGCGATCCCCTCGTGAGGTGATATGGTAAAGTGCCCCTGCATACTCAATTCTTAGTGGTCTACTCATCTTCTGTATCAATGATTACTTAATTAATTTATTACCTGATCTCATTTTATATTTTAAGCTCGGCGGAATCCTTAATTTCCCCTTGATTTGTAAAGGTTATAAAATCATCAGAAGCCCATGCTACATCTGCAATCTTTACGTATTCTGGAGTTTTGGTAGAGCATTCAGTGATAACTTTTCCTTTAGATGATTTGGCTCTAAGCCTTGTAGGCTAAGTCTGCTTGAATATATCCATGCTTATTATTCGCAGGACTCATAAGAATTTTGCCCCACTTATTTAACTCAATTTTTAAAAGGCAGGTCTTGTAATAGTAATAACCTCTTTCCATTCCAAAGTTTACTCCATGTTTTATATGTATTGAGCGAGTGTAACATAAAAAGCCGAGAAATAGATTATAACAAGACCTGACCCTCTTCGCTCCTATAACTTGCCATGGTCATATATTGCTTCAATTTGCATCTTGAGCCTCTATGTTAAGTGAGGCACTTGCGTTGTATGCAAGTTATTGAAATCATATTAGAAAATAGTGCCTTCAAAAAATATTTACCCCAAGGGTTCTGCATATATCAATGACTTACAATGCATTTTTTTGGAAAAGCTCTCTTTCTCAGAATTTTCACCCCATAATAAAATCAATGAGTTATATCTTCTTCCTATTTATCAGTCCTTATGTTTCAATAGTTTAACGCACAGCGCAAGTGGCTCTCACTCATCCAGTCTTCATAAAGCCAATTTAAAATGTTATTATGTTGTTTACCTATGATTTTTGTTGGCATGATGATACTCTCAATCTGTTAAAAATTTGATTCAGTGATGGTTAGTTATTTTGCTCTAACGCCTTGCTAAATTGCAGTTAACACAGCACACTTTTTGTGCGAAAATGAGCGGAGCGAACGCACAAAAAGTGGGCAGTGTTAACTGTCAATTTGAGCAATTTGTTAGCCTTTTATTTAATGAATTTTATCCCACTCTGGTATATCTGTATTTTTTTGCACAGATTCAAGTACCTTACTTACTTTAGACTTTAAAGAAGGTATATCCTTTTTTGAGGCTCTAGCTTCAAGCGCAGACAAAACTTCAATTTGGCTTATTTGGGTGGTAAGCATATAGTTTGCCAAGTTGTTCATTGAAACACCTTGTAAATGAGCTTCATTTTCTAGCCGTGCTTTTAGCTCTACGGGTATCCTTAATGTAACAACTTGTGTTGATTTACTCATGTTCTTTTCTCCACATTTGGTAGAAATCTTTAGGGGTTACCGCCTTAAATTTAAAGCCTTTTAACTCACCACTATTTATATCACTAATATTTGAAGTAAGTAGATACTCACTATTACTTGCAAATGCACATTCAATAAACAAATTATCGTTTTCATCTCGTAAGTTTGGTCTAAGCCGATAATAAATATTATGTTTTTGAGCCAATAACGCCAATAAATCAAGGATATCTTCGATTTCCTCTAGTTCCAAATTAGTTAATCTTAGAATTTCTTTTCTTTTTAATACATCGTCATATTCAAGTAATACCTGCGTTGATAGCGCAAGAGTAATTTTTTCTTTTACCACGAGCTTTAGAATCTGGTGTGATGCTCCAGATTGACTGATGAGTCCAGCTAGCAAGACATTTGTATCTATAGTTACTATCATTTTGAATATGATAGCATATACAATTACAAAAGAAAATAATGGATGATTTGATAGGCTAACGCCCACATAATTTGGCAACTAACACAGGGAAGCTTTTGCGGTAAAATGAAGCGATAGCGGAATGACCGCAAAAGAAGCCCTGTGTTAGTTGTCAAATTAATGTGCTTGTTAGGCATATAAATTATGGTTTTTTGCCAAAAAAGACTCCCTATGATTTGATGGCTTTATGTCCCAAACATAAACTTGAAAATCATTATTCCCACATTCGTCTTTTGGAAAGATGTATGGTTTACCTGAACTAATTTTTGATGGCATTTCAATATTTGGGTACTTAGTGAGTAAGCTTTTCATTACTCCGATTCTTTGTGTTGGTGGATTATCAAGCCTCATCCCCATTGACCGATGTACACCATCTTTTAAAATAGGTCTAAAGGTACGGTTATCTTGAGGAGCTTGGAATGCAGGGCTATGAAATAATTTTTGTATTTTTTTCTTCTGACCAGCAAGTAAGAATAGTGCGTCACAATTGTAGTGATTAGCCATAAGCTCTAGCCTTATTAAATCCCATATTATATCTTCAACTTTTAATGCTGTACGACCTGCCCATTTTGCTTCGAGTACCAGTAAATAGTTATCATCTTGAAGTACCACAAAATCAATTTTTGGTCGTTTCCCTCTACCAGTTGTATGTTCTGTTAATATCGGGTGATTATGTTCCGACATAAGTTTATTGCCGCCGACATTCCGCACCTATGATGACAGTTTTATGAATTAACTAAGTAGTTGATTTGTTTTAACTGCAAAGCCCTATCTTTCTATCTCATTGATTTAATCGTTCGAGTTATCA
>JALVEE010000086.1 GCA_027008645.1 Saprospiraceae bacterium | reverse complement strand
TAAAGCCCCAAAAACCACCTGATAAAATAATTCAGGGGGTTCTTTTTTGATTTTGTGTTTTTTATATCCTATTTTATTGGTTATAAGCTTATATTTGCTTTGGTAAAATTTATTTAGGACACTATTGGTAAAAAATTAATAATTGTCTTCGTAGTTTTATTGGCCATTTATTTAGGAATCACTATATTTGGTGACAAAAAAGAAAGGAGCTTTAATGATAACATTGTCGATTTTAAAGTGGAAAGTATTGATAAAGTAGTAATTACACCAAAAGACAATACAAAAAAAAACTTTTGAATTGACAAAAAATGGCAATGTATGGAAAATAACTGTTGATACACACCGGTACGTTGCTGATAGTACTATTGTTGAAAATGCCCTGAACAGTATGCAAAAGATGAAAATAAAAAATATCATTACAAAAAACCCTGACAAATTGGCTAAATATGAACTGGAAAACGGTAAAAGTAAAAGAGTACAGGTTTTTTCAAAAAGCAAAAAGCTTGCAGATGTAATGGTTGGAAAATTCAAGTTTGATCCCCAAACCCGTATGGCAAGTTCTTATGTCAGGTTGTCGGGGAAAAATGAAGTTTATTCTACCGATGGTTTTAGCGGGATTAATATTTCGGACAATATAAATACATATCGCGTAAAAACAATTACTGATTTTGATCCTGCTTCTCTTAGAGGCATCAAATTGAATAAGGGGGGAGTTGAAAAGGAAATTTTAAAACAAGGTAACGATTGGGTATTTGGTAATACTGTCCTTGATTCAGCTAAAATAACGGCTTATATATCGTCTTTATCTAGAATAAAGGGCTCTAAATTCCTTGAACTTGATGAAATAAAAAATCGTTCAAATCCGGATCAACTTATTTTGCAATTGAATGACGATACAATACAAATAGAAGCATATCCCGACACAATATCATCAAAGGGATTTGTGATACATAGTTCTGCAAATGATGAAGCATATTTTGAAAGTGACAGTTTGGGAATTTATAGAAATATATTTGGTAAAATAGGGGATATCATTAAGCAAATGGAGATTAAATAAAATAGTATCAGTTGTCATTTGGGCTGAGAGCATTCGCTTGCAAAGTGTTTATGGCATCTCCCTTTCGATTATTACACATTCTTCCATTTGAATGAGGATGTAATATTCATCCCGGTTAAGTGTATTTCATTTTTTCGCTTTTTCACAAGAAATTTTGTTTATGTGGGCAAGATTGCGTACCTACGGCACGCATTTTAGTTGATCGGTAGCCTTTTTTACCCATGTTTTGTGCCTAACGGCACATTGATGTAGTATTTGGAAGTAAAACGGATTAATTTCATAAGTGAGGCGATCTGTGCATATAGAAAAATTAACCTTATATGCGAAAAAATGAAATGCACCAGTCGATTAGTGTCTCCAAGAAAACACATCAAATTTTACATTGTTGCACAACATACACCTTTCAAGAATCTCTGAACCTTACTTTCCTTTAAATTTATTAATAGCCTCTGTAAGTTTTGGAGCGACCTCAAATAAATCTCCTACAACACCATAGTCGGCTGCTTTAAAGAAAGGAGCTTCCGGGTCTTTGTTGATTACAACAATAACTTTTGAACTGCTAACTCCGGCCAAATGCTGTATCGCACCTGAAATTCCAAGAGCAACATAAAGATTTGGTCTAACAACAATTCCTGTCTGTCCTACATGCTCTGAATGAGGTCTCCAACCAACATCTGCAACCGGTCTTGAACAGGCAGTTTCCGCATCCAAGGCTTTTGCCAAGTCAAGTAGTACTCCCCAATTTTCCGGACCTTTCATTCCTCTACCACCTGATACGATTCTTTCCGCTTCAGGAAGAGGAACTTTACCTTCAACTTTATCGATACCGACTACTTTCACTTTATTATCAACAGGGATATTGACCGCTTCAACATTAACTTCACTACCCACTTCTTCAGGAGAAAATGAATTAGTCATTAAAGATACTACAACCTTATCTTTCAGTGTTTTGATATAAGCAAAAGCCTTACCGGAAAACACTCCTTTTTTAAATACAAGTTTGCTCTCTTCCACTTCAGGTACATTCAGAACCCCGGTAACAGAACTTGCATCCAACATATAAGACAACATTCCAACCAATGGTTTTCCCGATGAATTGAATGGAACAATTACCAAATCCGCTCCCTTATCTTCAGCAAAATTCTTAACAGCAGAACTGATGCCATTTGCATCAAAAGTTTCATCGTGTGCGACTGCATAAACATTATCAGCGCCGTATTTTCCCAATACTTCTGCACCTTCTCCGGAACCAAGCACAAATGCATCCACGCTACCTCCGTGTTTTTGAGCGATAAGATGAGCATAATATACCAATTCCTGATCAGTCTTTTTAATTTTATTTTTTCTATTGTCGATATATACTAATATTTTCATTTTATTTCAATTTAATTTTGATATGATCAAATCACTTTCGCCTCTTCGTGCAATAATCTCACTAATTCATCAATATTATCAGGATCAACCAATTTTACTCCTGATTTTGCTTTTGGTAATTCATACTTCAGTATTTCAACTCTATCTTCTTTATCTACAGGCTCAACCACTTCCAAAGGTTTTCTTTTTGCCATCATAATCCCTCTCATATTCGGAATTCGTTGTTCTGCCATTCCTTTGGCTGTTGAAACAATAAACGGCATTTCGACTTCTACTTTCTCAACTCCTCCTTCGATATCCCTATTCAATTTCGCAGTTGTTCCGTCCACTTCCAAATGGCTTGCAAGATTAACAAAAGGCAAATCCAACATCGCTGCAACCATACCGGAAACTTCACCTCCATTATAATCGATGGTCTCTTTACCGAAGAAAATAATGTCAAAGCTCTTATCTTTTGCATATTCTGCTATCTGTTTAGCGACTGCAAATGCACTGGTCGGGCTTGTATTTATCCTAACAGCTTTATCAGCACCGATAGCCAAAGCTTTTCTGATCACAATATCATTTGCAGGCTCTCCGACATTCAAAACTGTAACTGTTCCTCCAAATTTTTCTTTTAATTCAATAGCTCTTACCAATGAATAGAATTCATCAAAAGGGTTCATTATAAACTGAACGCCTCCTTCATCGAACTTAGTAAAATCGTCTTTAAAAGCGATTCTTGCCGTTGTGTCCGGTGTTTTGCTTATACATACTAATAGGTTCATATATTGTTTTTTAAAAATTTTGCAATAATAATTCGTTCGCAAATATAATAAATTATTTTTTAAACTCCAAGTTAAATTTACGATATCTCATAATTTAGAAATCGTATTAAATCTAAGGGAACTTCGGATACTTACTCCAATCGGGATCTCTTTTTTCCAAAAATGCATTCTTGCCTTCTTTTGCTTCTTCCAAAAGATAATACATCAATGTCGCATCTCCTGCAAATTCCATAATTCCACGTTGTCCATCGAGCTCAGCATTGAACCCTCGCTTGATCATTCTCAATGCCAAAGGACTATGCCGCATCATCTTTTTCGCCCATTCAACAGTAGTATTTTCAAGCTCTTCCAATGGCACAACCTTATTGACCATTCCCATTTCTTTAGCTTCTTCCGCGGTATATTGCTCACATAAAAACCATATCTCTCTCGCTTTTTTCTGCCCTACCAATCTAGCCAAATATGAAGAACCAAATCCGGCATCAAAACTACCGACTTTTGGACCCGTTTGTCCGAATCTTGCATTTTCACTTGCAATAGTAATATCACAAATAACATGTAGAACATGACCACCACCGATAGCAAATCCATTTACCATCGCGATTACAGGTTTGGGAATATGCCTAATCAATCGATGCACATCCAGTATATTTAATCTTGGCACGCCGTCGTCGCCCACATATCCACCATCTCCCTTGAAGTTGATATCTCCACCACTACAAAAAGCCTTATCCCCGGCACCGGTCAACACAACCACATTTATATCCGGTCTTTCTCTACAAATTTCCAATGCGTTTAATATCTCTGTAGATGTCTCCGGTCTGAAAGCATTATAAACCTCCGGACGATTAATTGTGATTTTCCCGATTCCTTCAAAAAAATCAAAAAGTATATCTTGGTATTCCTTTATGGTAGTCCATTCTCTCATAATAGTATTATATTAAAATTAAAAAAAAATTACTAGTTTTCTTGAGGTATAAATCATTTTTTCGCTTTTTCCATTCTTTGCCTCTGCCTCCTAAAGGAGAATCAACCCACAATGCGAAAAAATGAAATACACCCTTTTCTTGCAACCTCTATTGATTTATTGCCCAAAAGTAAGCCTTTGCTTGAAACTAATAAAGATTATTTGAGTTTAATCTCAAATAAATTATAAAATAATGAAAGATTAACAGCCATTCTTTTTTCTGTACGATGAATTTACTTTGTCTATTTTTTACTTTGACAGTGCCTGAAACCGGTTTGAAATCCGCGGGATATTTATATTCAAATGCTTCTTATTTGCTTTCGTTAAAATTATACTAAGTGCTTAAATCCGTTTCTTCCCATCTCATCCCTTTAGACAACATCCAAGTCAAGGAATGTCTTCGTTCATGAATAACTCCTCCATTTCCTATAGGGTCAAAACCACTAGGAACTGTATCCCCGCCAAATTGAGCACTTCTTACAGCATTATGGAGACAATAAAATAAATCTTCTTTTTGAATCAACTTTTCTTGAGAGAGAGTCTTTTTTTCTTTAATCCAATCTTTTACGCTTTGGTCTAAAGGACAACTATAGTCTTTTAAAATCTCTTGCATTTCCTCCCCAGACATCATTTGACCTGTAATTTCTGGTTCTTTATATCCAAAATACCATGCTAGAGGCCAAGCATTTTCAAATTTCCACCCAATAAAATTCCTGGCTTGTTCATCATCTCTTGATTTACGGAGAATTTCTTTTTCTTCTTCATTCATAAAGCTCTTAAGATCATTTTTATCAATGAAAGTCAGAATTTTATCACTTTCTAAATGTTCTTGAGGAACCATTAACCAAAGAATCAATGATTTTATAGCGTTCAACCTTTGAGCAATTTCAATTGCAGGGCGTAATTTTCTGTCTAATTCTGTTGGCAAGGTACTTGTTGGTTTAAATCCAGCATCAAGACAGATAGAAATATTTTCAAGTCTCAAATTTGTCATCCAAGGCACTTTCTTAAAGGGCTCCAAATTATTTTCATTTTTAATCTCTTGTTCAGATTCTTTATTTACTTTTGAACCAAATATTTTTTTAAAAAAACTCATAGTTTTAATTGCGGTGTATTAATAATTATTTTCAACTTACTTATATACAAAGCAAATATACATTTTTATTTCACATTTTCTAATAAATCTTAGGATAGATTCAAATCACTCAATAGTCCAATGATTTTTTTATATTTTTCTTTATAATCACTATTGATTTGTATTAGATACATTTATGTTGATGTTTTTAATAAAGCGTACCTATTACACACAGTTTAGTTAGTATAGATGGTTCAATATATTTAATCAATTAAAAAATATGCAATGTGCCACTATTTTTTAAACACACTAAATAAACAGCTGGTTGTAATTTATAATACCCAAGTTGGGGTAACGATTCTGCGATATGTGACGGATGAGCGGTAGCGAAATCTGGCATCATCATCGCTTGTTAGTGCTCGTATAACACTATTGGCTTCGAATATTTATTTTTATTTAAAACGTAGTTTATATAATAAATTCCTGATGGATTACCACCTAAATCGATTGTAAAGTTACTATTGAAATTTTTCTTATGAAAAATCATATTCCCAGGACTACTAAAAACACTAAGATTTGACACTTTAGAATCACAATTAAAATTGATACTACCAGTACTTGGATTAGGGTATATTACAATATTGTCATGATGTTCTTCATCAAAGCTATTAACGGTAGTTTTTGAGTATTTAATAACATTATAATCAAATAATTCTTCTTCATTTTGAGAATATCCTAAAACATAGATATCATCATCATCTAGAAAGAAGGTTATACCATAATCTTCTTTCTTGTTTATCCCATCGTGATAGACGCTGTCAATTAATTCTCCTTCATCATTATATACCAGTAGAACCATGTCATCAGAAGCAAAAAGATCTCCATTTAATTCAACCGTTTGATGACCTAAAACATAAGTATTACCATCCTTGTCCAATTTAATCTTATCGCCAATTTGTCCTGACCTTTTATTATCATATTTATATATATTTTCCCATACAACATTTCCTAGAATATCTAATTTTACAGTTAAAATATCACTATTCGTATACAAAAGTTTATCTCCATAGTGCTTCCCATAAAACCTTCCTGTGACAAAAACATTGCCATCTTCATCTATAAAACAATCTCGCAGTTCATCCGCAATAACATTGGGAGGAAGATTAGTTTCTTTATGGTAAATCCATTGTAAATTCCCTGTTGAATTATACTTTTCAATTTTGAAATCTCCATTAAATTGAAAGTTATAGAGATTTCCATTTTTATCAAATACTGGTTTATTTAAATGAATACGGTCAATTGAAAAAGAATCCAACATTTCACCACTCAAATTGAATCGATAAATTCTAGAAGGCGATGAATATCGTTTGGTTACAACAAATAGTTGGTTGTTTACTAAATTAATACTATAAGATATATCAGTGTTAACATTCTTTGTCCATTGGTTTACCCCCAGACTGTTGAATTTATTAACAACTACATAATTTGTGTCGTTTTGTGCTATCTTTCCTGTAGTATAAATATTTCCCAATGAATCAATAACAATAGATGAGCAATAGTTAACAAATTTTTTTTCCCCTTCTATTTCTTTCTCCCAAATAAGCTCTGCATCCTGAGAAATTTTTAATAATAAATAATTTGCAGACACAATTTCCCGCTCAAATCCAGATTGGTAAAACGTAATAGCTTTTCCCGAAACAATAATGTCTCCTTCTTGATCGATAGTAATGTCCATTGGGTATTCACCATATTCTCTAGAATTCTCATAAGTGTATTCCCAAATAATTTCTCCATATTTATTATATTTAAATAAATATATTCTACTACCAAATTCAAAGTCAGTCCATTGTTTACTTGCAAGAGTGACAAAACAATCGTCAGGAGTTTGAATTGTTTTAAGATGGTTATTAGAATTAGAATTAAATGATGCCAAATAATTGCTTTCACTAGGTAAGTAAACTTCCCATAACTTTGAAATCTGACCAAAACAAAAGGATGGATTAATTATCAAAACTATTAACATCCATTTTAATACACGTTTATTCATAATTTTAATTTTATTGGTTTTTTACTAAATTTATGAGCACTAACTTCGTTATATACAGAACAAATTTACATTTTTATTCCAAACTTTCCAAAAAATTTTGGTATTGCTTTCAATAGCTTGTATTTGAAGCTATAGATTAGTATTTTGAACTATCACTATGAAACAGGGTGAGTAATTAAGGGAGACTTCCAAATCAATACCAGAAAAAAAATAAAATTGTCATAATTCCCAAAAACCTAAATGCGATGAGTATCTTTGCGACTCAATAAACGCAAAATATGTCTTGGAGCAAGGATAAATCCCTTTTGGGAATCGTATTAATTGGTATAGCATCTGCACTTTGGGGCTTGGATGGAGTGGTTCTAACACCAAGATTAAACAATGTAAATGTAGTATTTGTAGTATTTATTCTACACGCATTGCCCTTTGTTTTTATGAATATTTTTCTTTATAGGAGGTATTCTGAGTTAAAAAAATTGGACACAACAGCCATCTACTCACTAATCGCTGTCAGTATATTTGGTGGTGTTTTAGGGACTGTTGCTATTGTCAAGGCATTATTTTTAGTAAATTTTCAACAATTGTCGGTGGTGGTTTTACTTCAAAAATTTCAACCCGTCTTTGCTATAATCTTAGCTGCTATTTTCCTGAAAGAGAAATTATCAAAAAACTTTCTTATGTGGGGAACAATAGCGATTATTGCCGGCTATTTTCTCACTTTCGGTTTTAAAACACCTAATATAGAAGCTGACAAGAGCACTATTCATGCAGCACTTCTCTCATTAATAGCAGCGTTTTCATTCGGAAGTTCAACTGTATTCAGCAAAAACATATTGGCTAAAGTTGATTATATCACAGCGACATTTTTCAGATATGGCACCGCTTTTTTATTGCTATTGCCATATGTGATATTTTCAGGCTTAATAATGGAATTCAGTGCTTTGACATACGAAAATTGGATTATTATCCTAATTATATCTCTAACGACAGGCTCAGGCGCTATCTTAATGTATTACTATGGCTTAAAATATATAAAAGCAAGTGTATCAACTCTCGTCGAACTATTTTTTCCTATTTCCGCAATATTCTTTGACTATTTTATCAATCATAATGTACTATCTCCTATCCAATGGATAAGCGCTGCGGTGATGATATTTGCTATAATTAAAGCAAATATTGTCAAGAAATAGCAAAAAGTGTTTCCTTTTCATTCACTTCATAATCTCAGGTGAAATAGCTTTCACTGTCCAATTATAAAAGAATTCTTTTACTTTCTTGATATCATATGACTTACCTAATTCAAGAAGTGCTGAATTTTGTGTATGCTGATATCTGCCATCGCCATCCAAAATCACAAATACAGGATATCCGAAACGATTTGGAAACCTTAGTTTTTTCATCATTTCCTTGTGTTTATGATCTCTATCAATATTGAGTAAGATATACACATAATTTTCATTGACCAGACTATCCAATTCAGGATTATCTTTGACAAATTTGTGAAATTTCAAGCACCAAGAACACCAATTTCCCCCTATTTGAATTAAGACATTTTTCCCTTCAGCTTTTGCCTTACCAATAGCTTCTTCCAATTGGACATTTACATCTATATCCGGATTATATATTTTTGGCTTTGATTTGTCCTGGGCATTGATATTTAATGCAAGAAACAAAACCAATACTAAATAAATATTCTTCATTTTTTTATTTTTATTCAATATTATAAATCGTCTTCATAAAATCTGTAATTTCTACAAAATGATTGACATTACATATGAATCACCTCATCATAAGCAGCAGCGGCGGCTTCCATTATAGCTTCATTCATTGTTGGATGTGGATGAATCGATTTAATCAGTTCATATCCTGTGGTCTCCAAATTTCTAGCAACAACAAGTTCACCTATCATTTCAGTCACATTGTACCCAATCAAATGTGCACCTACAAGTTCACCAAATTCAGCATCAAAAATCAATTTTACAAAACCCTCATTTTCACCGGCTGCACTAGCTTTTCCTGAAGCTGTATAAGGAAATTTTCCAATTTTTAATTCCCCGTATTTCTCTTTGGCTTGTTCCTCCGTCAAACCAACAGACGCTACCTCTGGACTACAATAAGTATTTGCCGGAATATTATTATAATTTATAGTCTCCGGATTCAAACCGGCAATATTTTCTACACACGTGATGCCTTCAGCACTAGCAACATGTGCCAAAGCCTGTGTAGGTATAATATCTCCAATCGCATAAATTCCGGCTATATTGGTTTTGTAATAATCATCGACTAGTACAAAACCTCCATCTGTCTCTATACCCAATTCCTCAAGTCCAATATTCTCAGTATTTGGAGTAACACCGACTGCTAATAAAACAACATCCACTTCCAAAATACTTCCTTTATCTTTCTTCAAATCTTTTATTTTCACAATACATTTATCGTCTTTCACCTCGACATTTTCAACGGATGTTGAGCCCATTACCTTAATGCCTTTTTTCTTAAATGATCTTGCCAAAACTCTTGATACATCTTTGTCTTCTCTAGGTAATACACCTTGTTTCAAAAACTCAACAAGTGTAACTTCCACACCTAAAGAATTGTAAAAATACGCAAATTCAACACCAATAGCTCCACCTCCAACTACAAGCATACTTTTTGGAATGTTATCCAAAGTCATAGCCTTTCTATACCCTATGATATGAGTACCATCTATTTTCAGATTTGGCAATTCTTTTGCCCTTGCGCCTGTAGCTAAAATGATATGTCCGGCTTCAAACTCTGACTCTTCCCCATTTTTATTTGTAACTATAACTTTATTGGCTGAAATCAATTTACCAAAACCTTCGATAATATCAATTTTATTTTTTCTAAATAAAAAACCGATGCCATTACTCATTTTTTCAGCTACTCCCCTACTCCTTCTTATTATTGCATCAAAATTAAAGCCAAAATCTTTTGCTTCCAAACCATAGCTTTCCGCGTGCTTAAAACTATTGTACACCTGTGCACTTTTCAATAAGGCTTTGGTAGGGATACATCCCCAATTCAGACAAATTCCCCCAAGGGATTCTCTTTCCACGACAGCAACCTTAAAACCCAATTGAGCAGCTCTAATCGCAGCTACATACCCCCCGGGACCGCTTCCGATTACTATAATATCATATTTTTTTTCCATATTTTATTTTTTACAACGCTAAGATAGCAAAAAAAATATTTTTGCCATTAATACACAAAAATTAAATGCTTTGAGTATTTTTGAGCCAAAAGATGATTAAAACAATATTACAATGAAGCTTAATATCAAATACCTGATTATATCAATCCTTTTATTATTAGGTGTGACGACAAAAGTTAAAGCCGAAATCACTTCCCCTAAAACCGATAGTATTTTCTCTAAAGATGCGATGATTTCACTTCTTACTTTTGGTGCGGGAAATGATCCACATTCTGTGTGGGGGCATACAGCCATAAGAATTAAAGATAAAGCTCAGGGTATGGATTTGGTATTTAACTATGGGCAATTTGACTTTGATGCACCGTTTTTTCTGATCAAATTTTTAAGAGGCAAACTCGACTATTCTTTGGGATACAATGAATACAAAGATGTTTATCGCTACTACAAGTATTATAAACGCAGCATGTACGAGCAGATTTTGAATTTGAATTATGGAGAAAAAGTAAAATTGTACAAGCTACTCAAAGAAAATTATAAAAAGGAAAACAGATATTACAAATATGATTTTTTCTTCGATAATTGCTCAACCAGACCTTTACAAATAATAGAAAGAAGTCTTGACGGCAAGTTGATTATCAGTAAAAACCGGACTGATAAAACATTTAGACAATTACTGGATGAACAAATATCAAATCATCAATGGATGGATTTTGGCATTGATTTGATTATAGGCGTCAAGGCTGACAAATACCCCACTGTGAGACAAAGCACCTTTTTACCTCCTCAACTTCAAAAATTTCTTTCAAAAGCCAAGATGAACACAAAACCTTCTTTGGATGACATGAAATCAAACAGAACTGTCATCAAAAAGCTAGTGAAAAAAGAATATCCGGTTTATGAATTTGGAGATACCGGATATGTATTACCAAAATTTTTATATCCGGTATGGATATTCACTTTTTTCTTTTTAATAGAAATCGCAATTTTCATTTTTTCTTATAAAAAGCGAAAAATATTATACAAATGGTATGACAAACTGTGGTTCATCGCTGCATTTATAGGCGGTTTACTCATCACTTTCCTTTGGTTTTTTACAGACCATCAAGCCACGAAAGACAATTGGAATTTCATTTGGCTCAACCCCTTATTCCTGTTTGTATTTCTCAAGAAAGGAAAATACAAAACTCTATTGATTTATATTATCACAGCACTTTTGTTTATCACATTGATTGGCTTTAGTTTTTTCCCTCAAGATATGCATCCTGCTATCATACCTATAATTGGATTACTGTTTCTCAAAGTATCAAAATACGGTATTTTAAGGAGATTTTTTGATAATTCTAAAGGCACGGCAGCTTAGTTTTTGTCTATGAATATCGGTAAAAGTGAAATATGGTTTTGTGTATTCAATCCCATTGCCGGAAAGATTGACCACCAAAAGGCATTGTCTGAAATAAAATTGGAATTTCAAAAAAGCGGTTTGGCATTTGAAATTTATATTACCAAAAGTAAGGGAGATGCGACGGAGGTGGTCCGCCAAAAGATCCTCAGCGGGTACACTAAATTTGTAGCTATCGGAGGTGATGGCACCGTACATGAGGTAGTGAATGGAATAATGACTCAAACCGGTATTCCCACACAGGAAATAAGTTTTGCCACTATTCCGGTTGGCACAGGCAATGATTGGACTAAGCACCACAAAATACCTACTGATATCGTGAGCTCTATAGCTCTAATCAAAAGAAATAATACCGGATACCAAGATATCGGAAAAGCTATTTTTCATAGAAAAAACGAAGAAATAACTGAGTATTTCAACAATGTTGCGGGGATGGCTTATGATGCTTTTGTCGTAAAAAAGCTTGAAGAGAGAAAAAGCAAACCCAATAAATTTGTTTATATCCTCAGCGTCCTATCCTATTTATTTAAATATAAACTCCAAAAAGCTACCTTAGTTATAGACGGTAATCGTATCCAAGGCAAGTTTTATACTATTAATATTGGAATCTGCAAATACTCGGGTGGAGGCATGTCCCTCGTGCCGCATGCTATACACAATGATGGTCTATTTGCCTTAACATATGCTAAGGAATTGAGCAAAATCAGCATATTGTTGAATACTTACAGGTTTTATAATGAAACATTGACAGCGCATCCTAAAATAACCGGCTTACAGGCAAAAAGTATTGTGGTAAAAACAGATAACACAATCCCGATACTACTTGAATTGGACGGAGAGCTTGTGGGCAACACAGCTGTCAAATTTGAAATAATTACCAATGCCTTGAAATTTATTTGTTAACCATATTTTTTTCTAAAAATGGGAGAAACTCTTTCAAATAACTTCTCCTATTCTTTTCAATTAAAAGCTTAGCCTTTTTCAAATAATCACTATTTGTATCAAATTCAAGAACACCTCTGTCTATTATATGTCTAACCATTTTTTTTGAGCAAAGAAGCATTGCGATATCCAAGGGTTTATTACCCTGATAGAAACAATTAGTATCATTTATTGCAGATGCAATTTCTGCACCATTATCTAATAACAAATCGACCATATCAAAATGGTCTAAATACATAGCTAAACCTAATGGTGTTCCATGGGGATTTAGAGGATGATTGGGATTCCAACCTTTACTTAACATATTTTCGATGTAATTTAAATCATTATTGAGAATGGCTTTTGCTTCATAAATGAATAGCGTATCTTCATTATATAATCGAGATAAGAAATCATCTATAAATTCGCCTCCTTTAGATAATGTTTGCATATAATCATACCCATTTACCTCATATTGATTTTCAATGACAATACATGGCTTATCATCTATTAATTCAAAATAAATTGTCTCATAAGAAATTGTCTTTCCAATTGGCACTAAACTAAAGTGCCCCCAATGTAGATTATTTTGATTATTAAAATTTACGATGTTTAATACTTCTTTGGGTTCAAAAAACCTATCTATTTTTAAAAAACAGCCAAAACCTAGTTTCAACCATTTGTTATTAGGTTTTTCACCTCCATGGTTAAAAATAAAATTAATAATTTCTCGAGGTATTTCTCCTTTTACAGAAGCTATTAGCTTCTTTTTTGTAAAATAATCTTTTATTCTCCTTTTGCGATTAGGAATTTTTGTCTTTATCTTATTGTTTTTGAATTTTATATCTTTAAAAATTTCCTTGTAATTCCACTCTTCAAATATATCATCAAAATCAAGTCCTAAGGAGCATGTTTCTATCGATGGATCATAATTATAATCTCTGAGTAACATTAAAGTTTTTTCTAATCCTTTTCTGTATGGAATCCTTATTTTATTTGGATTTGCATCATTTTCAAGGAGAAATTTCACCAAATCAAAATGAGGTAAAGCATAACTTAAAATTGTATGCTCCCAACCAAATTTATTATCAACATAATTATTTTTAAGATATTTTTTAAAAAACTCAACATCACCTTTTATAGCATAAAAAACCTCACATTCATCAATGCAACAATAACCAAAAAAAGATTGAATAAAATCTTCGAAATCATTAAAAATATACAATAATTCAGATTTTATTTGTAAGAATATTTTTCCATCTTGAT
>JALVEE010000085.1 GCA_027008645.1 Saprospiraceae bacterium | reverse complement strand
ACCATCTAAATTCTCTAATTTTATATTTCGAAATATTTTACAATAGCTACTGATTGACTTTAGATTAATTAGACCATCTAAATTTATTAATTCATCATTATATTCAATCTCCAGATAACCATAAATAGAAGTGATGTTTTCTAATCCATCTAGATTTGGTAATGCGTCATTATTAATAATACTTAGAAAATCACCAATATAGGAGAGATTCCTTAATCCATCAAGATTGGTTAAAGTTTTATTGTAATAAATATATAATGAACTTCCAATAGAATTAAGATTTCTTAGCCCATCAAGATTTGTTAGTTTATAATTGCTGGAAATACTTAGATATCCACCTATAGAACCAAGATTTACTAGCCCATTAATATTGGATAGAGAACGATTTCCGTTGATATACAAATTGTTACTTATTGATTTAATACTATTTAATCCATCAATATTTGCTAACGTATTATTACCATTAATATATATATCCTTACCAATGGAGGCGAGATTACTTAGACCATCAGTATTTATTAATGCTTTATTGCCACGAATATTTAAATATTTACCAATAGAAGTGAGATTATTTAGCCCATCAATATTTGTTAAGGCATCGTTTTCCAAAATAACTAAATTCCCACCAATGGAAGTAAGATTACTTAGTCCATTAAGATTTGTTAAAATATCATTGTATTCAATCCTCAAACTTTCACCAATTAAAGTAAGCTTACTTAGCTCATTAATATTTGTTAATGATTCATTACTAATGATATGAAAATCACCACCAATAGAAGTGAGCTTTCCTAGTCCATCAAGATTTGTCAATTTAAAATTGTATTCAATAGTTAAATTTCCTCCAATAGAAGTGAGGTTATTTAGACCATCAAAATTTTTTAATGAAAAATTCCCACTAATAGATAAATCCCCACTAATAGAGGTGAGGTTATTTAGACCATTGAGATTTTTTAATGAATAATTCCCACTAATAGATAAAAAACTACCAATATGAGTAAGCTTACTTAGTCCATCAAGATTTTTTAAATTATGATTTTGCCCAATAGATAAAAACACACCAATAGAAGTAAGCTTACTTAACCCATCAAGACTGGTTAAGATATCATTCCTTTTAATATATACACCCCCACCAATAGAAGTAAGCTTACTTAACCCATCAAGATTTTTTAATGCATCATTTCTTGAAATATGCAAATTTCCTCCAATAGAAGTGAGGTTTGATAAATTTGATAAATCGGTAATGGAAGAATTATTAATTAAAGAATCACCAATCGTAAGATTACCGCTTATCATCGTTGTATTGGGGTTAAAATTATTTACATCTGCCTGAGTTTTGAGCGTTACATCTTGTGCATAAAGTATAGTGGTAAGGGCAAATCCTAATATAAAAGTAAAAGCTATTCTTAGGTAAGTCATAAAATTGATGTTTTCGTTAATTTCAATAATTTCAAAGATGCAAAAGCCTAATAATGAATCAAAGTTACAAAAAAATATAAAGAAATATATTTATTCCATCATTAAGGTGCATCTCATTTTTTTTTCATTACAGATTGACACTACTGTTTATTGGCACAACCGCCCCCTCTACCATCCCGCAAATGCCCTGCTCTCCCCCATATAATTTTTCTTCACTTTGTTACGAACAATGATAGGGGGATGATTGAATGGTTTTGATTTTATCAAAAATCAAGTGAGTAGATCTCACTTGATAGTGAAAGAACCTGTGCATCAGCACAGGAGTAGTGCATTTTGCAAGAAGCGAGGTCAGAGACACTCGCTTATCAAGGGAATTGCGGAGGGAAATGCGGGGTGCGGTTTTCCCGGTTTCGAAGTCTGCGAAGAAACAGGGAGTTAGAGGGCAGTATTGTAAAACGCGAAAAAATGAAATACACCTCATTATATCACTATCTTATCAATGTCAAATCTCCTGCTACAGTTACCGTTTTCCCATTATCAATAGTATATTCAATAACATAAACATACACACCTTGCATAGCTGCACTATTTTTAAACCGACCATCCCAATAAAACTTATTATCATTTTTAGAAAAATATACTAATTCACCCCATCTGTCATAAATTTTGCAAGAGAGTATTTTTATTCTTTGGTCTGATATTTTTACATACCATTTGTCATTGTGTCCATCATCATTTGGAGTAAAAATATTTGGAATATCTATTTCCGGTTTCCCTACAATACTATCCGAACAACTTTGTTGGCTAACCTCTTTTTGATTTGTACATCCTGATTTTTCGCTATCTTCAAATACCAAAGTATAATCCAATCCATCAGCAGGAAGTGTTATCTTTCCCTCACTATTATAGCTGAATTGTCCATAATTCATAGTTCCGTCTTTTACCGTATAAGAGGCATTAGAACCCGGATTTAATGCTGAAATATTGAAAGTCACTTCATAGGTATCATCGGTATTGTCTAAAGGAGTGCCATTATTATCGCAATCACCGATAAGAATACTATCAATACTCATAGAACAATCATCCGAGCAACTTTCTTGATTTACCACTTTTTGAATTGTACAACCTGATATTTCTATATCCTCAAACACCAAGGTGTAATCCAATCCATCAGCAGGAAGTGTTATCTTTCCCTCGCTATTATAGCTGAATTGTCCATAATCTTTAGTTCCATCTTTTACCGTATAAGAGGCATTGGAACCCGGATTCAAAGCTGAAATATTGAAAGTCACTTCATAGGTATCATCGGTATTATCTGAGGGAGTGTCATTGTCATCACAATCACCAATAATAATACTTTCAATATTCATAGAGCATTCATCTGAACAGCTTTGCTGGCTTACCACTTCTTGTATTGTACATCCTGATTTTTCACTATCCTCAAACACCAAAGTATAATCCAATCCATTAGCAGGAAGCGTTATCTTTCCCTCGCTATTGTAGCTGAATTGTCCATAATCCTTAGTTCCATCTTTTACCGTATAAGAGGCATTGGAACCCGGATTTACAGCAGAGATATTGAAAGTCACTTCATAAGTATCATCGGCATTGTCGGAGGGAGTGCCATTGTCATCGCAATCACTTATATTTACCGAAGTAATGGACAAACTACATTGCTCAAAAATAATTACAATGTTTTTTCCTGTTTCCCCACAGTCAGATTTTACGGAGACAAACAGATACACTTGTTGATTAATCGAATCTTGAACTCCGGGAACATATCTCGTTTTGCTGCTACTGCTGTCGGAAAAAATACCATCTCCCGATGTTGTCCAACTAATCGAATCTGTAGAATTGATTTCCGAATCTATTTCATCCCCAAGATGTGCAAATATCGTATCCGGCAAAATAATTGTAGGAGTAGCTGTGACATCTGTGGAAACCGTGTTGGACGTTAGGATTCTATATCCACCATTATCAGGATCCGGAACATTTTCTAGAGTAGCGGTGTTTGACAAAATTCCGCTTATTTCCCAAGAACTTAAAGCAGCATCCAAATAAAATGTTGCTGTAGTGTCAGGGAGAATTTCATCGATAACAAAGTTTGCCATATTACCAGTAATATTTCTATTGCTAATGCTTAAACCCTCCAGTAGATAAGGTTCAAAAGCCCAGACGCAAGGATCGGGTAAAATATCCGTAAAAACAAGTCCTTGTAGAGGAATATTCATTTCATTTTTAATAGAAAACTTATAAACCACAAAGGCATCATCGCAAGATTGATAGATATTTACTTCTTTTGTTAATTCAATATTTGTCGAAGGACAATCCAATGTGCCATCAATAATCACATCTTCGGAAGTAGTCGTACTACCATCAAAATCTATATAATCTTGCCCTGAAGATCCGTCAATATCTACTCCTTGATTTCCGTAGTAACCATTGGCAGTATTAGCAGCGTCATAAGTAAGTGTTAGAGAAATACAACATCCGGCAGGAATATCATAAACCCCGCCATTATCGGTAGCACATCCATTATCATTGAAGATAGTGCCAACTAAAACAAAATCATCAGGGGGAATATCCTCAACTTTCACGTCAAAAGCATCGACCTCACTGATGTTGCATACATTTATAGTGTATATCACAAGTGTATCGCAGATAGGTTTGGGAGTTGTAGTGTATTTCAAAGCCTGAAGAGTCGTTCTATCATCAAGACAAATACTCTGATTATCTATATTATTGGAGTATGCAAGTTCTTCAATATTGGTGATGGGAAACTGTATAGGTGGAGATTGGCTGCCATCATCATTGAGAACTGCAAAGATATTTCCGGGGGTATTAACGGGTAATATTACCGAAAAAGTATCAATTTCTCCTGTTGCCAAGGCACAGGGCATTATCCAGGTTGAAATGGGAGTTGCTCCGAAAAGTTCAGGATTATTGAAATAAAACGTAACAGGAGTACCGGCAGGAAGAGACAGCTCTCTTAAAGCCTCAATGGTAAAACTTATCTCTACACCATTGGGATACGGACAATTGCCAATAGGTACAATATCAAGAATGTCTATTGCATCATCTCTATTGAAATACGCTGTAGCAGTACTTCCCGGATCTATCGGACAAAGATAGAGATTGACTATTTTTTCAGCGAGATCTTTGTCTAATAGTGAATATGCAGGAGCACCGGGAGCCAACTGAGGATTAGAAGCTACTTTGGTTAATATGCCTCTTGTCTTACTATCAGCAAATGCTTCATCAAAAGCTATTGTAACTATATGGTATCCGTCTGCTTTAAATTTATCAGCCAATGCTATCAATGATGGAGATATCTGGCCACCAGTTCCATCAGTAGAAAGAATAATTACCTTTTCTACATCTGCACGTCCAACACCATCAAGATAATCTTTACCGAAAGTCATTGCCTGATGTGGTGATGTGCCTCCTCCAAATGCTCTGGTGTAAGATGGGTAATCTTGTAAAGCAGCGATATCCCCGGTAATGGGTATTTGAATTTTCTGAGAGCCACCACCAGACCATTCTATAATAGCTACCCTGCTATCATCAGCATCTGTTCCGATATTTGCTGCATTAAGAAAATCAACAAAAAATTGTTTAGACTCTCTGTATTCAGTTGCATCTACCGAACCAGAGACATCGTTGAGTATAACAATATCAAGTGGCTCGGTACAGGGAAATACAGGGACTGTCTCATCAAGAAGTGATACTGCGACACTTTGTTGATTCCCTACATCATCGGATACTGTTATATAGTACTCACCTTGAGCAAGGTTATTAATAGTATAATTATCATCAGTAATCCCGCTTTGGATTCCTGTAGATACTCCTGACCAGTTATAAGTATATGGTGGTGTGCCACCAGCGGTTTTTACCTTAATGCTTCCGTTGTTATACCCATTGGAGCTATTAGTTGTAGTAATTTCAATAATCTCAAATACAGAACCCGGTATTTGATTTAAAACAATTCCTGTTTTTATAATGGTATCAGGTGTGGACGTAGTGACCGTGATATTATAAGTCCCTCCTTTTAAATTTTCTATATTAAAAATATTATCAAAACTAGTTCCACTACCCATAGCACTATCTTCTATCCTTTCCCATTTGTAATAAAAAGGAATTGTATCATATCCATTTACAGTAATCTGTAATGAACCATTGTCGGCATCTAGACAAGGAGGAAAAGTAAGAATACTAATCTTTATTCCACATGATGATTCCATTACTTCTTCTTTACTACTACATTCTGATGGATTACCATAAATGTTGATTTGCCCTACAATTGCTCCGGGTGTAGATAAGATTTCTTGAATACCACAGCAATCTGTTAGTGCATTATTGGTAGAAATATTTAAATTTCCACCAACTGAAGTGAGCTTATTTAGCCCATCAAGATTTAGTAATGCATTATTCTTTCTAATAGTTAAATTCTTACTAATGGAAGTGATATTACTTAGCCCATCAATATTTGTTAATGAATAATTACTACTAATATTTAAATGCCCATTAACAGAATTGAGCCTACTTAGCCCATCAAGATTGGTTAGTTTATTATTTATTGAAACATCCAAGCTTCCATCTATAGAAATGAGCTTACTTAGCTCATCAATATTTGTTAATGAATAATTCCCACTAATAAATAAATTTCCACCAACAGAAGTGATTTTACTTAGCCCATCAAGATTGGTTAGTTTATTATTGGTAGTAATATACAAACTTCCACCAATAGAAATGAGTTTACTTTGTCCATCAATATTTGTTAATGAATAATTCCCACTAATAAATAAATTTCCACCAACAGAAGTGAGCTTATTAAGCCAATTAAGATTTGTTAATGCACCATTGGAGTTAATATTCACATTCCCCACAATAGAAGTGAGATTATTTAACCCATCAAGAGTAGTTAAGGTATTATTGTATCTAATCGCTAAATTATCACCAATAGAAGTGAGCTTTTCTAGTCCATCAAGATTTGTCAATCTAAAATTGTGTTCAATAGATAAATTCCCACTAATAGAATTGAGATTGTTTAATCCATCGAGATTTTTTATTGAATAATTCCCACTAATAGATAAAAAACTACCAATATGGGTAAGCTTACTTAGCCCATCAAGATTTTTTAAATTATCATTTTGCCCAATAGATAAAAACCCACCAATAGAAGTAAGCTTACTTAACCCATCAAGGCTGGTTAAGATATCATTCCTTTTAATATATACACCCCCACTAATTGAAGTGAGCTTACTTAGCCCATCAAGATTTGTTAATGCATCATTTCTTGAAATACGTAAATTTCCTCCAATAGAAGTGAGGTTTGATAAATTTGATAAATCGGTAATGGAAGAATTATTAATCAAAGAATCACCAATCGTAAGATTGCCGCTTATCACCGTTGTATTGGGGTCAAAGGCATCTACATCTGCTTGACTATTAAGCTCTACATCTTGTGAATAAAGAATAGTGGAAAGGGTAAATCCTAATATAAAGGTAAAAGTTATTCTTAGGTAAGTCATAATATTTATATTTTCAAAGATGCAAAAGCCTAATTCTATAATACAACAAATTTCCCCAGTAAGAATTTTTGATTATTTTGGATTCTGACAAAATATATCCCTTGGCTCAGATCTGAAATATCTATCTTACCGGCGATAATAGTCCCAAATTTAAGCTTTTTGCCACAAATATCATAAATATTATAATGATTTGTGCCTAAAGGTAGATTGGCTTTAATATTTATTAGATTATGAGCAGGATTGGGATAGATTTTAATATTGGTTTGGCTCATCGAGAAAATATCTCCGGTATTGACTGAATTGTCGCATATAGTATCAGGACAAGGATTTCCTAAATAAGACCAAATATATCCGGTAATCGAGCTATCGTTTTTGCATAATCCGGGGACATAATCGATATTAGTGCCCTCATATAGGTTGATGCTGTCTGCGATTTCTTGCAAATACTCTTCTTTGCACATAAATCCCTTAATGACTTTTTCATAAGGCCAAGGCCATAATGATTCTTCCGTCAAAACTCCATCGATATATTTGTTTCTGACAATTCCTCCCCTTTCATATCCCTCTACAGGTTGATTGATAGGTAAGTATTTGATTTCAGGCTCGTACTGACTTTCGATATTATCTCCTTCACCATTTCTTACAGATGTAGAATTGCTTAGTTCAACATGAGTCATATCTTCATTCCAATATATGCCATCATACTTATTGTCGGTTGAAACCACCTTATCAATTTTCACATTTGAGATAGTATAAGAGGGATATGGATTTACTCTGATACCGATATGAGTATTATGAGTTGAAGTGATGTTTTCTAAGCGGATACTATCTACATTATCGTGTACATTGAATCCATCATCAGCACCATAAATTACAATATCTTTAAATAATAAATTCTTTACAGGAGAACCCGTACCTCCATTTACTTCAATACCATTTAGA
Source organism: Saprospiraceae bacterium (assembly GCA_027008645.1). Classification (GTDB taxonomy): domain Bacteria; phylum Bacteroidota; class Bacteroidia; order Chitinophagales; family Saprospiraceae; genus JADJGA01. The sequence continues at coordinate 6,167 of JALVEE010000085.1, read as the reverse complement.
CCTTTTGTAAATTCAGTATTGTTAAAAACGATACAGCCCAGATATTTCACATCCCGGCTACCGTCAATGTCAGTACCTCCACCTTGATTGCCGCTTGCCGCAAATCCGGCTCTGTCAGGAGAAGTAGAAGCAGGATGAGGACCAGCGTCCATTGCAATGATATTTTCCAGTGTAGCCCCAATTGTATTATATGCGGAGAGATTTACTCTGGGATCACTCGGTTTATATTTATGTCCTTGCCACCAATCGTATCTAACGATCATTCTTCTAACTGTAATCCTTTTAGTTCCATAAAGCTGCATTGCTTTACGGCCAAAGCCAAAGGCAAAACAATCCTCAACCAATATGTCTCTGACAGCCCCAATATCAAAGGCGTTTGTATTTGTCCCAAGAGCTGAGCCCATAGCTCCACATCTAGTCAATGTGATATGATGAGTCATCTGCTCCTCAGTTGCAAAATCCATACTCGCAATACTGATTGCAGAATGTTCCCCAACCCCTTTTGCAAATAATCCATCAAAATGAATGTAGGATGTTATACCTCTCGAGATATTTGAAAAAACATAAATCACTCCTTCCATCTCATCATCGCCAATAGAAGCCGGCGATAGAATGACTTTTCCTGGATTCTTTGCTCTGTACACAGTATAAGATTGCTCACTACCCGATAATTTAGCAGGCGGGTGTAGCTCTTGAAAATATGTACCGTCTAAAATCGTAAGAGTATCTCCTCCTTTCATTATGGTATATGAATGCTCAAATGTTGCCCAAGCATTGGCTTCGCTGGTGCCAACATTAGTATCAGATCCGGTAGTGGATATAAAAAAAATTGTTGCATACGTATTTGTGAATGTTAGAATAAAGATAATAAAAGTGAAAGAGTGAGTAAATAATTTAAGTGTTTTCATAATTTTAAATTTGAAGTGTTTTATATAAAATCTGCGTTTAAATCCGTAAAATCTGTGTCATCCGTGTTCAAGAAGTACTTTTTAAACTATTAAGAAGTTAAGGGAAGTTAAGATTTTATTGCTTAATGTCCCTTAATAATGCCTTAATGGTTTGTTTAGAGTTTAAAATATCAATGGTAATTCTGAATAAAATTAAAGATGCTCTAAGGTAGTTATAGTGCTGCAATGAGACGAAATTTTTAACTAACTCTTGTTAATCAAGTCAGCTTCGGAATCTCTTCGAGCTTCCGAGTCTTGGTTTTGTTTTAAATTGTCAGATTCGGAATCTCTTTCAAACACGAGACGTAGGACTCGCAAGCTGAAGCAAGAAGGATTGAACGAAGAGAAATCCTGAGCCTGCCGAAGGATTGAACGAAGAGAAATCCTGAACTCGCTGAAGGATTGAACGAAGAGAAATCCTGAGCCTGCCGAAGGATTGAACGAAGAGAAATCCTGAACTCGCTGAAGGATTGAACGAAGAGAAATCCTGAACTCGCTGAAGGATTGAACGAAGAGAAATCCTGAACTCGCTGAAGGATTGAACAAAGAGAAATCCTGAACTCGCTGAAGGATTGAACAAAGAGAAATCCTGAACTCGCTGAAGGATTGTGAAGCCGGTTTAAGTTGGGTGTCTTTTTTTTAACTAACCTTTATTAATCAAGCCAGCTTCGGAATCTCTTCGAGCTTCCGAGTCTTAGTTTTGTTTTTAATTGCCAGCTTCGGAATCTCTTCGAGCTTCCGAGTATTACGCATAAGGATAAAAAAAGGCTGCCTTTTATTGACAACCTTTTTTTCTTTTTTAAGAGTGACCAAATGCCACAATTCTTATTATCTTTATATTTAGCCTTATAAATCTATATGCTTGCCAAATCCAGTTTTTTCTGATTATTTTAGTTAATCTGGTTGGGACGGGGGCATAAGCAAATTCACTATATCCCTTGGCCAAATTTCTTTCTTTATGTAGTAAATCCATTTTATATTATTTTTATATTATTTAATAAAATCATCATTTAGGTGGTCTATTCAGGTAATAAATACCAGAATGGATACCCTTTAGCTTTGTGCAAGAACATATAATGCATAAACCATTTTAGCCAATGTCCGGCCAATCCCGGTTCACCCATTGTGTATTTAATCGATCTTCCATAATCAGGATATTTTTCCCAATCAGGTACGATAGGATAAACGGTCATTGTAGCAGCAATACCATTTGTGAGTCCATATCCTGCTGAAACTATACATGCAGCCCCCATTTTTGCCATTGAAGCCTTGTGTTTCATTAAGGGCTTTCCAGCTTTTATCCAATCTCTAATATTTTGAGCTACGATTTTACCTATTACTCCCGAAGGCATACCTGTACGGGGAGGAGCCGGGGTGATGCTGGTTCCATTAGGACTTTTATGTGGTTTAGATATAGTATGCGGTGGTGCAAAGGCAATTCCTGAAGCAAAAATATTCGGATAGTCAGGATGTTGATATTTTGATGGCCAATCTGATGCTTTCCACTCTTCAAATGGTTTGGGAGTATAATCTGCATCGACTATCATAAAACCATTTGGTTTGAAAAGTTTGGCTGTAATGTCTTCTCCGTCTTTTCCAAATGCTTTGATGCCGGGACCGGAAAAAGCAGGAATCAACATTGAGAAATCATATTTTAGTTCGTGATAGGATCCGTCTAACTTTTCATAATAGATAGTATCCTTATCAACTTTGTAAACACCGGCTTGTTTAATCCAGTGAATTTCTCTTTCTGCTAAAAATGATTCTGTGAATATTTTAGTTGGGGTAATATACCCTCCATATTTGATGTAAGCGCCACCCATGGCAAAATCTCCTACCTGATATTCATTTGTTAGCCAGGTAATATCTGCATAATCAAGCAATCCTTTTCTCTTTATTTCAAAATATACATTTAACACGTATTCAAATGCAGCTCCTTGACAAGTTGCTCCGGGATGACCAATACCTATGACGATATTCTGTTTAATGCCTTGCTTCATTTTTTCCATGGACTCTTGAAGCTTTTCCCAAGCATGTGCAGCATGGTCATATGAACAAACTGAAACGGTAGTGTCATTATGTGGACCAAGCCCCTCGGTTTTGTCAAATCTTAAAGCAGGACCTGTAGCATTTACAAGAAAATCATAATCGACTTTTTCAATTACACCTTTTTTGTCTTCTGTGACGTACTCAATGGTGACATAGCCTTTTTCAAACCCTTCGCCTCCGTCAGGATGAATCGACGTCGCCTTTGCTTGCTTGAAGTCAATATTCCATTTTTTGTACAAAGGGGCTAAAGGAAAATATATGTCTTTTGGTTTCATCCTTCCTACTCCTACCCATATATTGGAGGGTACCCATTGGAATTTTGAATTTGGAGATACAACAACAATTTCGTGCTTTTTGCCCAAATAATGTTGAAGATACGAACTAGCGGTATGACCGGAAATTCCGGCTCCCAGAACAACGATTTTTGCCATTTTTATTTAGTTTTGTTTTAAATTGATGCAAATATAAGTTAAATAAGTTGGAAATTAAAATATTTATGATATGGTTTTTCCTTGTAGAGTTTTTTTTATTAACTATTTAATTCTTATCGATAATTATGATCGGAGAAGATTCAATTTTTTCCGTTTTTTTTCAAAAACCAATTAAAAGTTTGCAAATTGCATTAATATTGAACTATTCATAAAAGTAAAATTAAATTGCGTCAATCCTGCATTAATAGCTATTGCGCAAAATAATATTTTATTAAATACCTTTAACTATTATTTAAAACTTTTCCAAATTTCCTTATTTATATCCCCTCTTAATATTGTAAATAAAAAAGAAAACCGATAAAGGAGACTTTATCTTGATTTAATTTTGTACAAAATTTAGTATAAAATGGATAATATAAATCGTCGAGACTTTATTAAGATATCATCAGTAGCAACAGCAGGAATGGCCTTAACATGGTCAGGCTCAAGTTTTGTTGGTGATTTGTTTGGAAAAGAAGAGATGCCATTGTCTGAAAGTGTGGCCAAAAAAATTCCTACAGTATGTGAAGTTTGTTTCTGGAACTGTGCCGGATGGGCTTATATGGACAGAAAAGGAGAGATCCAAAAAATTAAAGGAAATAAAAATGACCCTCATAGCAATGGTCGTTTTTGTCCAAGAGGAACCGGAGGAGTTGGAATGTACACCGATAATGATAGACTGAAAAAACCAATGATTAGAGAGGGGAAACCCGGGGAGCAAAAGTTCAGGGAAGCATCTTGGGAGGAAGCAATTGATCATATCGTGAAAAAGATGAAGGAAATCGAGTCTAAATATGGTCGTGAAGCTATGGCATTATTGCACCATGGAAAAACAGGTCCTCATTTTGAATATCTGTTTGAAGCCTATGGTTCAGGTAATATTGCAGAACCTGCCGGAGCACAATGTTTGATAACCAGGGAGGCCGGATTTATTGCTACATACGGAGCAGGCTTAGCATCACCTGAACCAACAGATGTGCGGAATGCAAAATGTCTAGTACTTATCGGTAATCATATAGGTGAGAATATGCACAATGGTCATGTGCAAGATATGTCTCATCTGATTGATAATGGGGGGACAGTTATTACAGTCGATCCCAGATTTTCCACAGCAGCAGGACATTCCAAGTATTGGTTGCCTATAAAACCGGGAACTGATATGGCATTATTGTTGGCATGGATGAATGTGATTATCAATGAAGGTATATATGATAAGGAATATGTGGAAAGATATACTTATGGTTTTGATATGCTAAAGGATCATGTTCAGAAATATACTCCTGAATGGGCATCTGCGATTACGACGCTTTCAGCAGCAGATATTAGAAAAACGGCTAGAGAGATGGCTGCAGCATCTCCAAAAGTTATAGTTCATCCCGGAAGGCATACTGCTTGGTACGGTGATGATACTCAAAGAACCAGAGCAATTGCGATATTAAATGCGATTTTGGGTTCATATGGAAGAGTGGGAGGTTTTTATTTCCCTGAGAGAGTGAAGCCACCTCACTATCCTCATCCTCCATTGCCTAAACCAAAATGGTCTTGGAAGGATTACACAAAGGAAAAACACAAGATGGCTATTATGGGAATTACAAATATTGTAATTGATCATGCATTGCCTGAGTATAAAGGTAAACATGCCATAAAAGGTATGTTTATTACAGCGACAAATATAATTCAGTCAGTTCCGGATGTTGAAAAAACAAAAAGAGCTTTACAGAATCTTGATCTGGTAGTTGTAGTTGATACGATGCCTTCTGAAATCACTGGTTATGCCGATGTGATATTGCCGGAAGCTACCTATTTGGAGAGATATGATCACTTAAGGACAAGTCATCACAAAGTGCCTAATATAGCACTAAGAGCACCTGTGGCTAAACCAAGGTGGGAGACAAAACCAGGTTGGTGGATAGCTAGAGAAATAGGAATTAAGCTTGGATTGCAAAAATATTATCAATGGGAGAATTTTGAAGAAGTTTTGGATTGGCAATTAAGACAGGTCGGTACTTCACTAGCTGAAATGAAAGAAATCGGTGTCAAGAAATACAAGAAAAAAGAGAAGCTTTATTTAGATGAAAGCGAACAATATTGGTTCAATACCAATACAGGTAAAATCGAACTTTATTCTACGGATTTTGCAGAATGGGGATACGATGCTTTACCTGTATATAAAGCAAAAGATGAAGCGCCTGCCGGATATATGAATATGATTTATGGTAGAATTCCGATGCATACATTTGGTAGGACTACCAACAGTCCTAATTTATTTGATTTACGTGAAGAAGGTCATCTATGGATTCATCCAAAAGTTGCAAAAATATTTGATATTGAATCCGGTCAAGAGGTTTGGTTGAAAAACCAAGACGGTAAAATTTCAACTTTCCCTTCTAAAGTGAGAGTTACACAAAGAATAAGTCCCAGCTGTGTTTATCTACCTCATGGATATGGTTCTACATCAAAAAAATTGTCCAGAGTTTATGGCAAAGGTTCTGCCGATTATGAAATGATAACAAATATCAAAATTGATCCGGAAACAGGAGGAACAGGTATGAGAAATAATTTTGTAACATTATTAACTGAAAATCCACATAAAAATATTGAATCATGAGATATGGAATGGTAATAGATACGAATAAATGTGTTGGGTGTGCTGATTGCGTGGTAGCATGTCAGACAGAAAACAATGTCCCAATAGGTTATT
>JALVEE010000084.1 GCA_027008645.1 Saprospiraceae bacterium | reverse complement strand
TATAAAGTGCGGGTTGATGCACCTCCTTTAGGAGGCTGGGAGGCGAGTATAGCAAAAGCAATATAGAACTGTCCAGCCTGGGGGCTGGGGTTGAGGTTGAAAATGGAGAGTCGAGATGATCCGGAATATATCACAAGGGAGCATCGACAAACTCAGCTTTACAGAATTGTGGGTGGGGTTTCAACTAATCTTTTAATAAATATTTTTTCTATCACCAATCTTGGTGATTTCGACAATCAAAATTTTATCTTCAATGGTGTAAATCGCTCTATAATTTCCTACTCTAATTCTGTATTTATTTTTAAAACCTTTAAGTTTTTTACAAGCTTCAGGTCTTGGATTAACAGCTAACTTCCTTAACTCTTTTGATAACCATAAAGCCTCCTTAATAGGTAATTTTGAAAGCTGTTTAATAGCAACTTTCCTGATTTTAACTTTATACATATTTATTCAAATTGCCTTCTTTCTCAAGCTCGGATATAACTTCTTCCAATGGATAGCTCTCTTCTTCCTTTGTCATTTCTGCTATTAAACCATCATAAAAATCTTCCCATATTTGCCCGTATTTTTCAAGATCTATCTGAACAAATTTTTTCTGATTTTTATCATCTGTGAGATATAATATTCCTTCCATTTTTATTAATTTATGATTCATAAACTTAACGTTTTTTTTGATTATTTAGTTCCTATTGTCTTGGATGTAATTTTAAATATCCCCATTATCTATCCAATCTGCTTTTCTTCCATTTGGATCAATCATATTCACAGGATTATTATGCACATAGTGTTACGGATTCCATCCTGGATATTTATCTGCCAAAGGGGCAACCGTTAAAAATCTCTACTTTCAGAGATTGTAGTTATGATTAAATGACTATCTCTACCCAAAGACAATACAAATATAGTAATATTCTCCATTCTTATCTTCCCCCCCCCTGCTTAAATATTCATGAATGAATTTCACAGGGCGGGCTAATCCTCTCATTCTAAGAATGCTTCCTGTTTTTTGAAAATAAAGTGAAAGGAGAGGAGGATATTACCTCCAATCAACTAACTGAAATCAATTTAATTAATGATCAAATCCTGTTTTCGACCATAAGAATAAACCTAAACTAAGCATAAAAATTATTATAAGAAAAGCAATATTTAACACCATTATATATTTTTTTAATGAATACTTTATACCAACAATTCCTTTGTAAATAAGAAAATATAACACTAAGTTATGTGGGATTGAAGTTATAAGGTAATTCAATAGCGATCTTCTTGAAAAAGAAGGATTCACTCCATTAAAATTGTAGCTACTAGTAAAGAAAATAGCATCAAAAATATCAATTGTTAATATAATCGCTAACATTGAAATTATTACTAAGGAAAAAATTCCAAAATATATATTTGATAGTATTTTTTTCATTAGAATATCCAATTTGCAGGGCTTACTTAACCCATCTTACACCCCTCCAACAACCCAATACTTCAAAATGCTGTAAATAGCTCTGACACCGTCTTTCCACCCTATTTTTTTGCCCTCTTCGTAGGTTCTGCCATAGTATGATATCCCTACTTCATAGATTCTGATGTTTTTTACTCTGGAAATTTTATTTGTCACTTCCGGCTCAAAGCCAAAACGATTTTCTTTTAGCTTGAGGCTTTGGATTATCTTGGTGTCAAACATTTTGTAGCAAGTCTCCATATCCGTAAGATTGAGATTGGTGGTCATATTGCTCAGAAATGTAAGAAATTTATTGCCCAAAGTGTGCCAGAAGAACAAAATTCTGTGAGGTTTGCTACCCATAAATCTTGAGCCATATACTACATCAGCTTCTCCTCTCAATATGGGTCTGAGCAAATCGTTGAATTCTCTTGGGTCATACTCCAAATCAGCATCCTGAATGACTAAAAAGTCACCTGTAGCTTCTGCGATTCCTTTGTGTAGTGCCGCTCCCTTGCCCATATTTTTTTCTTGCTTGAAATATTTGATGTCAAAATGGGGATTATCAGCGATATACTTAAGTATTATTTCCTCGGATTTGTCTTTGGAAAAGTCATTAACGATTAGCAATTCTTTTTTGATATTGTCGATTAGCACCAATTCATTGAGTTCATCAAGGATTGCTTTAATAGTATTTTCTTCGTTATATACAGGCATTACAATAGAAAGCATATCGATTTTTCTATTAATCTTCTCCTTCATAAACTTCAAGTTTTAAATTGTCAATCAGTATTTTTTTATTGCCGTCTCCATTCCAAAATTTGACTGTTACCGATTTGGTATTTGGAGGTATCTTAGCATCAAGATAAATATTTTTTTTATTATTGCCCTGTAATAATCTGTACACTCTTATCATTCTCTCCTTTATCCTTTTGTTATTGTTGTCATTAAAATCAACTATAAACTGTGTCATTTTCCAAACATCCCATTCCTTATTTGGAGCGTAGAAATCTGCTTCGGCTCTAAGCCATTTCCCTTCATTTGACGGTACGGCAATGTTTTTGATTTCACTCCATTGGATATCTTTATTCAGGCACAATGACCTTTGACCCTGAATGGGCTTTAGACCACAATCGACAACAGTAGTGTCTTTTTCAAAATCATTTTTGTAAATTATTTTTATATTTTTTCTATATCCTTCATAATACTCTTTTGTGTCCAATAATTTCAAATCGTTTTCATTCTTCTCATATCGCCCCAATATTTTCCAGAAATAAGCTTTTGTCATAAAGCCAACTTTGAGCATCCCGTCTTTGTGAGCCTGTCTTGTCAGCCAAAGATTGTAATAAGAGAAAACGATAAATAAAAATGCAAAAATGTACTTCCAATACTTGGTTCTTAGTGTATATTCTACAAATGCAGCAAAAGGAAATGCTAAGATGGGATAAGATTGTACCATTGCTCTGATACCAAGACTACCTCCATACCACCAAATATTCCAAGCAAATGTCAAATAAATAAAAAATAGAAAGAAAACAAATAGTGCTGTGAATATCTCATTATATTTTTTGTACAAATGATAAAATCCAATCAAAGGAAATAACATCATGGGAGAATATACAAGCCAACCGCTTCTGTAGCTGAATAAACCAAGCCAAAAATGGGGTTTTAACACCTTGAATCCCTGATCGTCATAGCTGTAAACCAACCAATGCCCGGAAGCGTATTTCCAATAGATAAGTTGGATACAACCTACCAAAACAGTCACTATTACAGCTGTAATAAAATATTTTTTATTTGCTATGATGAACTTTATCCTTTCTTTCAAAAATTGCCTACCCCATTTTACTCCCCAGAGCAAAGGAATAAACATGGAAATCATTTCTGTAGGTCTTGTCAATGAAGCCAAACCTACTAAAAAGCCAATCATTACAGCATATTTGTAATCAGGATTTTTATAAAACTTATAACTTGCAAAAATCAACAAGGCGTAAATGGTAAAAAGGTTGTTGTGAGTCATCGCCCCGGCCATAGTACTATAATCGAGATAATTGGAGCCTAAAACCGTCCCCAATATAGCAATACCAACAGCTAAATCCTTGAAAAACCAAAGCAAAATAAGCCTGAGAAACCACAAACCAATCATTGCTACCAAAAATGATTCTATCGTTATCATAAATTGATATGGAAAAGAAAAACCGTCTGCTTTGTACTTGTCAGAATGGCTCGCCCACCAATGAGCAATGCCAAAAAAAGGTAAAAATTGGAGAGCTTGCCCCGAAGAGTACTTCATCACATATTTCCCGTCAGCTATTTTCATCGCTTGCTGAAAATCAGGAGTAGGATGATATTCGTTCAGTATTTTATCTTTAAACTTGCACTCTTTTATATCGTGATAGATAAATATTGCAGGTAGATACATATAATAGCCTGATACATCCCAAGAAATCGTAGCTTCCGTTCCATGATTATTCCATTTTGGATAAAAAAAGAATGTTGCATAAAACATCACTACTATAGATACTATATAAGCCGCAAAAGAGATTTTATTTTTCAAAATAATAAATAGAATTTTATTAGTAATAAATATGCTTTAAGTCAAAAATGCCTTTCTTTTCAGTCAAATTGATATTACTTGAGTATGTGTTTTCAACCAAAAACTACAAAAATATCCCAAATATACTCAAACCCTTTAGGATTTTTGTAATTTTGATAAATATATTTATTTTTTGTGTTTGAGTGAAAATCCTGTCCTTTTAACGGCAAAAGCTTATGAGAATATTAAACAAGGTGGTCTTTATATTGGTTTTTGTGATAATTTTCATATCGATAATTTTCAAAGCCTTTAATATCCCGATTACACATGATGAAGTCAGTACTGCATTGAATTATTTTCATTTTAGTATATGGGAAATTATGATGTATCCTGATTATGTTCCCAACAATCATATATTAAATACGATTTTTGGCAAAATATTTTCAGGCATCTTTGGTCTCAGTACTTGGTCGGTAAGGATACACAGTATATTGAGTTATATTATATTTTCTTACGGTATTTATCGTGTGATTAAAACTATTTTTCCAAGTAAAAGTATTTTTTGGATTGCTGCATTTTCATTATTTGTATCAAATCCCTATCTTCTTGATTTTTTCAGTTTAGGTCGAGGATATGGTATGGCAAGTGCTTTTGTCACTTTATCTTCCTCATATTTATTGACAGGATTTATACACAAGGAGGAATCCGGCATTTGGAAGTCTGTTTTCTTTGCCATTTTAGCGAGTTATTCCAATTTTACCGTATTGGTTTTTTGGGCTGCGATATCGATACTATCAGCAGTTTTTTTTATTATACAATACAGAGAAACCTTTTATGAATTAGTAAAAAGGATATTAGCATTGGCTATTGTTTCAATATTATATCTTCTACTGATATTGAATCCTATTTTAAAAATGACTTCAACCGACCAATTTCACTATTGGTCAACAAGCGGATTTTATGAGGACACGATAATGACATCAGTAAAAAATTGGATGTATGGAGACGGTATTTTTTCAGATGTTAATCCCAACTATATCGGAATTATTGTAATAGTTATTTTTGGTATGGGTATGCTTTATACTATCTATAAGTTTTTGTACAAGAACCAAAGAAAAACGGTATTTCAAAATTCTGTTGTTCTATCTTTTCTTATCTTATTTACTACTTTAGTAGTTAGCCAAATTCAAATATTAGTGCTTCACACACCCAATTTAGACGGTAGAATAGCATTGTTTTTATTTCCTTTATTTATAATCTTAACGGTAAGTTTACTTTCAAGACTTGAATATTTAAAGTACAAATGGATTACTTGGAGTATTGCGATTATTATCCCTGTTTTTATGTTTTACCACCTTATATATTCTTTTAATGGTAAAAGTGTAAGGGAATGGTGGTATGACGAGAATACTTACGAAGTCATTGATTACATAAAGGAAGCAAATCCGGATAAGCCGGTAACTTTAAAAACCTATTGGATATTTTATAATTCCTTTGATTTTTATAGTAAAACAGGAAAAATGAAGGGGATACAGCTATTGCCAAATAGCGATATTGATGTTAATTGGGGAGCAGATTATTATTATATTGAAGATGGCCAAGTGGATCAGATTAAGTCAAGGTATAAAAAAATCAAGAGATTCGCTTACAGTCGCTGGTTGATGAAGAAAAGGTAAAATTATATTCATAACAGAATGATTTATCTATAATATTTATATGTTACTCAAAATTTTATTTGGCATTACTTTTTTTATATGCAATATGTAAGGCAGTTTACAGAATTGGTGATTTTGATACTGGTTGCTATTAGAAGTCTTCGTTCAATACATCAATAATTTTATGCCATTTCTCTTTATATTCTGAAATATTTTTAGGCCTTACTGAGCAACCCTTATGAGGTTTTCCATTCTTTTTATTTACTTCATCAAGTAATATCAAAACATTATTCTCAATTATCGTTCTTCGATTAGGATGTTTTGATTTGTATTCTTTTTCTCTTGTTTGTACAAATTCGCTCCAATCATTTTTACTTAAAATGTAAAAGTCCGGTCTTTGATTACTTTCCAAATCTTTGAAATCAACAAAAACTATAAAAGAATCTTTTTGAATAATTCCTTTGCAGTTTGGCCACGAAGAGCCTTGCTTACACTTAACTTCTATTTTCAGTAATTTAGTTCCGTGTTCTGAAAAAATTAGTAAGTCAGTCCGTTTTTGATTTCCCAAAGTTAATTGAGCGTAAATATTTCTTTTGCCTAATTCTGCAGCAACATAATACTCTCCTGATAAACTTAATATTGATTTATCTATTTTCACTTTCACTAGTTTTTTTAGTGTACAATACAATTTTTATACTAATACAAATTTAGAGCTTTTCCCCGTATTTACAAAAAACACATGTGCATTTTATTTTTTCATTCTCATTGATTTTGTTTATCTTTACCATGATAAATCAAATATAATAACAAATGAATAAAATATTATTTTCAAACTTAGATTATCTTGTTCCCTATATCACCACAAAGCAAATGATAGAAGTAGATAGGCTGATGATTGAAGAATATGGGATAAATCTTTTTCAAATGATGGAAAATGCCGGTAGATGTTTGGCAATAGTCACAAGAGAAAAGATAAACAGGAATAAAAATAAAAGCATTCTTGTCATAGCGGGTTCAGGTGGAAATGGTGGAGGAGGAATGACTGCTGCTCGCAGATTGAATTTTTGGGGATATAATGCGGCTATACTCTTGACTTCTGCAATCGAAAAATACCGGAATGTCATCGGCAATCAATTGAAGATATTGCAAAAGACGGGAGTTAAAGTTTATACAAAACCGGATTTTGACTTTAATAAAAAATATGATTTGATCATTGATGCTATGATAGGATATAGCCTGAGAGGTGAGCTCCGAGAAGATATTATCGAACTTATAGAATGGGTAAATAATCAAGACGCAAACATTATTTCTCTGGATGTTCCTTCGGGCATAGATTCAACAACAGGAGAAATAAGCTCAAATTGTATAAAAGCGAACCAAACCATGACCCTTGCCCTTCCCAAAACCGGATTCCGTAATCCCAAAGCAAAGAAATATATCGGAGAATTGTTGTTAGCAGATATAAGTGTACCACCGGTATTGTACCATAAGACATTTGATATTGAACTCCCGGATATTTTTCGCAAAGGAGATATCGTAAGGATATAGCCAACTTTGCATACTCCCTTCCCTTGCCAAGGGAAGGGTCGGGGCAGGGCTAGACAGTTCTGCAACACTTGCCCTTTAATCCCCTAATGGGGAAATCCACACGCAATTTTAAGGCATTGATATAGTGCGGGTTGATGCACCTCCTTGAGGAGGCTGGGAGGCGAGTATAGCAAAAGTAAACTAGCACTGTCCAGCCCTGAGGGTCGGGGATGGGTTCTAGTATTTTATTTCTCTTTAGGTTTTAGTTTAAAAACCTTAACACTTCCTGTCTGTAATAATAAACTGTCAATATAAGGCTGTTTCACGATTTATTTATTGTTGAGACAATACCACTTTTTCAGATATTCCAATTTTTTGGACATATCTCATTTTAATTGCTTATCAATAATTTTTATTCCTTTATCATTTAAAATATACTTGGGCAATTTTTGTTTATTATGACTTTTAAAAGCGGCAAATTTATAACCGATAAGCTTTAAACTGTCAAGTTCTTTTTTTTCAGGCCAATATTGATATGCATTTGCATCTGTGTAGAACATCATTTCCACATCTTCAAATCTTTTGCAATTCAATATTATATAATTTTTAATAATGGTATCCGGAATGTTTTTGTACATTTGAGTATTGTTTATCTTCGCTTCTCTAAATTCATTTGATTCACTCCTATACTTTTCAATTTCTCGTGGATTTAATGAATAAATTCCTAAAAAGGGAATAATAATTATAAATAAGTACTTATATGTTTTTTCATCAAATAACTTTTGAGTTAAAATATTAATAAATGATAAAAATTTCATAATCCCGTAAGATATCAATATAATTATCAATGAACTAACCGGATAAGTAAAAGCAGGCATTTTAGTTGCGACAATAATTGAAAAAAAAGCATATAAAACCACTATTATTGATACAAAAGAAAAAGATAAAGCCAAATCAACTTTTTTATCAAAAAAAATAGAAACCAGCCCTAAAATAAAAAAAGGAATTAAATAAAATCCATAAGCTGTTTGCATAAATTCTAAATAGAACCAAGTACTACCATTATGCCCTCCAAGTACTTTTGTAATATGATCCCAATTTTGACTAAATGAGGCAGCCGCCTCAATTGGAAAATTTGCTTTTATATATATTTGCCATGGAAGAAATAATAAAAAAGCTACTAAAACCGAAATAAAAATATTAAAATATTGTCGCTTACTATTTCGTAATTTTTGATTAATAATAATCATCATTCCCCAAGCTCCATAAATGAGTAATCCCGTCAGCCACTTATTTAAAATAGCTGCTGCAACAAATATTCCTAAAATGATAGCCCATTTTATTGAAAAATTATTTTTATAGTACTTCACAAAAGCCCAAATACTAGCAGTTACATAAAACACAAATGCAACATCATTGTGATCTAAACTAAACCTGCCTGTAGTTAGCTCTAACTGATAAAATGAAAATGCAAACAATAGACTTGATAAAAAACTTACATATTTATCCTTTGTCCAAAACCTGGAAATCTCATATATGAAAAATGTACTTATAGTGCCCATAATGACAGAAGGCAGCCTTAATGCTACTTCATTTACTCCAAACAACTTCATAGACAAAGCCATTTGCCATAAAAATAATGGTTGTTTATGTACCCAAATATGATTACAACACCATGAAGAAGGGTTATAATCCAAAATTGGAAATAATCTTAACATCGGTTTAAAAGGATGGATTATCATGTGTTTAGCCACCAATGCATGAAATCTTTCATCCCAACTATGTAAATAGGGATCCAAAGTAACCAAGTACATTCTCAATAAAAAAGCACTCAGAATCAATAAGTACAATGCAGTTTTTTCTTTCCCTTTCATAAAGAAAAATATACTAATAAAAGCTGGAATACTGAGTATCATTAAGTTAAAGCTAATAATATTGGTTATAGCCAGATTCATAGCATTTTACTTGTACAACTTGGACTTTATTACACCCAACTTCGATAAAAAATGTACTATTGATACTCTCAATACTCCAAGTCCGTATTTAGCACTGCGCCTGAAATTGATAGATGAGGCCTCTTCAAAATATTTTGTAGGTGTGGTAACCTCTGCTATATCATATCCTTTATATACTATCTGAGAAAGCATCTCATTGTCAAAAACAAAATCATCAGAATTGTTATTGAAATTGATATCTTCCAATACTTTACGGCTAAAAGCCCTGTATCCCGTATGAAATTCTGACAACTTGCTTCCGATAAGCAAGTTTTGGGTAAATGTTAAAAATCTGTTTGATATATATTTGTACATGGGCATTCCTCCTTTTAATGCTCCCTTACCCAAAATCCGTGATCCAAGCACCACTTTGTATAAATCTTCACCAATAATATTGCACATTGCCGGTATCAACTTGGGCGTATATTGATAATCGGGATGCAACATTATGACTATATCCGCACCTTGTTCCAAGGCTTTATTATACAGAGATTTTTGATTAGCTCCGTATCCCTTGTTTTCTTCGTGTACAATTATATGTTTTATACCTAGAGATTTTGCTACTTCGACTGTATTGTCTTTGCTGTTATCATCGCAAAGTATCACTTCATCAACGAGAGGACGTGGAATTTCTTCAAAGGTTTTTTCCACTGTTTGCGCAGCATTATACGCTGGCATTACCACTATTACTTTTTTTGATTTGTACACTTAAATTTAAACTTTTGTAAAACTAATTTCCAAAACTAATAAAATTATATTAATAACTCAAGTTTAAAGCTTGATAAAAACAGATTATATACAGTACATACAATAAAATTCATTAAATTTAAAATTTTAGTTATTACAGTACGTTTTGTTGAAGTAATTGAAATTTTCGTGACTTTGCTGCAGAATTAATATGGTATTTTGATCAAATAAGCTCCTTTTACGATATGGACAAAAATAAATATTTTTCAGTATTAAAGATCAATTTCAAAAAATCTTCTTTGGAGCTTTTGAAATTGTATATCATCTTCTTTTTATCGGATATAATTCTTCGGATGTATGAGTTTTTTATTACATCTCCATATTTTTCAGACAACAATGCTATTGCAAAATTACAGCTATCGGGTTATTATCATGATAACTTCAAAATACTAACGCTTCTCTGTATCTTTTTTCCTATTTATTTTTTACTTAGATTAGTTATAAAAAAGTGGATATTTGGGATAGTAGCTCTATTGTTGCTTTTATTTTTAATTATATCTTTTACTACTGTACAATACTATATAGTATCATTTATTCCACTCGATAAATCTTTTTATACATACTCAATCAACGATATCATCAAAATATTAAATTCCAGTAGTGATTTGAAATGGACAAGCTATTTTACATTATTCGCAATAATTGTTTTGTTTTTTGTTTTAATAAAAAAATTAAACTTTAAATCCAAGTATTATGTTATTTTCATTTGGCTTTTGTGGATTATCTCAATGGTCAATATTTCTTATTCTCATGTAAAGGCAAAGTTTTTTCCAAACATTCAAGATTATTATTTAGTAAAAAACAAAGCTATATTTTTCTTAGAAGACTCTTTTAGATATTTCGATTCTGAAAATGAAAAAAAGAACACTGTTGATATTAAAAGCTTAGCTAAAGAATATTCTAAAATATATCCTAAAAACAAATATATATTCCCTGAATATCCATTATTGAGAAAGAATGATGACAAAGATGTTTTAGGTAAATATTTTAATCTTCCCGATACTACTCCTAATTTTGTTTTCTTATTTCTTGAAAGCATGGGACGAAACATTTGTGGTCCAAATGCTAGATTTGGTTCATACACACCGTTTCTTGATTCTCTTATAGGCAAAAGTCTTTATTGGGAAAATTGTCTAAGCACAGCGGAAAGAACATATGGAGCTATTCCAAATATTTTGGGTTCACTTCCCTCCGGAGAAGGTGGATTTTACTACCATAAAGACAAACCTGTCCCATTTAATAAATCATTGATTTCTTATTTAAGTGAATTGGAGTATAGGACAGGGTTCTATTATGGTGGCTGGCCTCATTTTCAGAATATGGATGATATTTTGAACAGTAATAGAATAGACTATATTTTAACTGATTTTGATTCTACGGCAGTTAAGATAGAGAGTGACAAAGAAGGGTTTTCATGGGGATACAATGATAAATCTGTCTTTGAACAATACTTTAAAGTTGTCAACAATGATTCATTGAAGAATAAAAAAAGATTGGATATAATACTGACGATGTCTCTTCACTCTCCATTTATGGCGCCAAATAAGGATTATTATAATAAAAAAGTAAAAGAGATTAGTGAAAAATACCCTGAAAATTTGAAAAAAATAGCTTTGCAGTATCAAAATGTCCTATCAACAGTAGTATATGTTGACGATGCATTAAAATGGTTTTTTGAAGAGTTCAAAAAACTTCCTGAGTATAAAAACACTATATTTATTCTTGCTGCAGATCATAATATTCACGCTTTCCCGGATGACAATGAGATAAGAAGATACCATATCCCATTGATTATATATTCTCCTATGTTGAAAAAAGCAGTCAAGTTCTCAGCGGTAAATAGTCATAGAGAAATAGCTCCCAGTATTTTGGCTTTATTGCGAAACAATTATAAAATAAAACTAGATGATAATATCAGTATGATTGGGAATAGTCTGGATGATAGCAAAACATTTGTATGTAATAAGACTATCTCATTATTCAAAGGAAGTTCTGAAAATATATCTATGATCGACAAGGGGTATTTCACAATAGATAATAAATATTATAAATTAAAAGACAATTTCATACTTGAACCCTTATATGATGAGAAAATTAAAAAAAGATTGGAAGAAAAGGTAAATGTAATTAGAGAGATTAATAAATATGTCTATTTTCAAAATAAAATAATTCCACCGAAATATCTGATGAAATAATCTGGTTTTATTAACTCTCTGCTAATCTTGCGGCTTAATATTGCTTTCATTTATAAAATACAAGGGTCTATTTCTAACATCGGTATTGATTCTGCCAATATATTCACCAATAATACCGATAGAGAGCAACTGAATACCTCCTATGAACATAGATGCAACTATCATTGATGTCCAGCCCGTAATCACTCTTTCCAAAACAAAATAAGAATACAGAGCATAGAGCATTATCAAAAATGCGAAGATAGAAACCAATATCCCCATATTTCTTACATAAACCAATGGCTTATTGGAAAATCCCGTAATGCCATCAATAGCAAATTTCACCATTCTGCTGAGAGGATATCCTGTATTACCAAATCTCCTCTCGTCTCTTATGAACTCCACATAAGTAGATTTGTATCCCATCCAAGCAATCTGACCTCTAAGAAATTTATTTTGTTCTGTCATTTTTTTTAGATTGTCCACAACTTTCCTGTCTATTAGCCTGAAATCACCTGTGTCCAATGGAATATCAATCGAAGTCAATTTTTGTAAAATGCGATAGAATAGTTTTGCTGTATGTTTTTTGAAGAGAGTTTCTCCTTTTCTTTCTTTTCTTTTCGCATAGACGACAGGATAGCCCTCTTTATATTTTTTATACATCTCGGGTATAAGTTCGGGTGGATCTTGAAGGTCACCGTCAATGATGACTACTGCCTGCCCTGAAGAAAAATCCAAACCGGCTGTTACGGCTATTTGATGCCCGAAATTTCGTGAAAAATCGATGTATTTGACATTTTTATCTTGTTTGGCAAATTGTTTTAATATGTCGATAGATTTATCCTTGCTACCATCATTGACAAAAATCAATTCGTAATCAGAACTGATGCTTCTTGCAGCATCAGTTAGTCTTTGAAACAGTTCCTGCAGAATCTGTTCTTCATTGAATATAGGTATTATAATCGATAATTGCTTCAAAATAGCTTGTTTTTTCTACTAAAAAAATCTATTTCATTTCTTGTTCCCTATGCCTTAGCACTACTTTTACATTGTATTTGTTCTTGAGGTAATTGGCAAAATATTCTGCCATATAAACCGATCTGTGTTGACCTCCGGTGCAGCCAAAATTTATCATCAAATTACTGAATTCCCGTCTCAGATATGTATTTAGAGATATATCAACCAAGCCTTTTACATTATTAATAAACTTGTGGACATCTTCTTCTTGTTCCAAGAAATTTATCACTTTAAGGTCTTTGCCTGTAAGTTTTTTGTATTGTTCGTATCTGCCCGGATTATTAAGTGCTCTACAATCAAATACAAAACCGCCACCATGTCCGGATTCATCAATGGGAATTCCTCTTTTGTATGAAAAACTATTTACGCTAACCGTTAGTTTTTTCCTCTCTTTCCCTATTTTTTGCAGTCTTTCCGAATTAACCAATTTATCCAATACAGACATTAATGTAGGTAATTCTATTGGTAATTGGATTTTTTCAAGTATCCCTTTCATGTTTTTTATAGCATAAGGAATACTCGCTAAGAAATGTGCTTTTTTCTCGTAAAACCCCCTGAAACCATAAGCACCCATCGCTTGCATTATACGTATCAATACATATCCAAAATAATAATTTTTAAACTTGATTTCATCTACCTTTATATATTTCTTCAGATTATTGATATAGTATTCCAATAGCTCATCCCGTATCTCATCAGGTATCGCAGCCTTAGCGTCATAGAGCAGTGAAGCGACATCATATTGCAATGCTCCTTTTCTTCCCCCTTGATAGTCTATGAAATATATCTTTTCATCTTTGAGCATTATATTTCTGGATTGAAAATCACGATACAGAAAATAATCTCTGTCAGCAGTAAGCAAATAGTCTGTGAAAGCCTGAAAATCATTTTCAAGAGCTTGTTCATCAAACTCAATTTGGGCTAATTTCAAAAAATAATATTTAAAATAGCTCAAATCCCACATCATCGATTGTTTGTCAAAT
>JALVEE010000083.1 GCA_027008645.1 Saprospiraceae bacterium | reverse complement strand
ATCCGATGACGAATTGGTCAACAATCCTGAATATGAACCTGAAAAATAACAGGGCACATTTCCTTTTTTCGCGTTGCGGGATGATTCTCCTTTAGGAGTCAGAGGCAAAGAAAGGGAATGAAAAAAAATGAAATGCACCTAAAAAATAACTCTACAATTGTTTTTCTGCATGATATGAAGACCTTACAAGTGGACCGCTTTCGACATATTCAAAACCCTTTTGAAGTCCGGTTTCTTTGTATTCAGCAAATTGATCGGGATGTATATATTCTACCAATGGGGCGTGCTTGTAAGACGGCTGAAGGTATTGCCCGATTGTGAGTATCTGAGTTCCTGTTTCAACCAAATCGTCCATTAGTCTATATACCTGTTCCGGTGTTTCCCCAAGACCAACCATGATGCCGGATTTAGTCCTTTTGCCGTATTCTCTTATCCTGCGCAATTGTTCCAGACTACGCCTATAGTTGGATTGTGGCTGGATTGTTTTGTACAATTCTTTTACTGTTTCCAGATTATGAGATACTATTTCTTGCCCCGGACTAATCATTAATTCCAATGCATACCAATCTTCTTTTACTTCAGGAATCAATGTTTCAACGGTAGTGTCAGGATTCATTTTTTTTACTTCGATTACCGTATTATGCCAAATTTGTCCTCCTTTGTCAACCAATTCATCTCTGTTTACCGAAGTGATAACTGCGTGTTTTACTCCCATGAGTTTAATAGCTTCAGCTACTCTTCTGGGTTCGTCAATATCATATTCAGTAGGTTTTCCTGTTTGGACATTGCAAAAGGCACAACTACGGGTACAAATATTTCCCAATATCATAAAAGTTGCTGTTCCTGCCGACCAACACTCACCCATATTGGGACAATTGCCGCTTTGGCAAATAGTATGGAGATTATAGTGATCTACCGTATGTTTTACCTGTCGATAAGACGCTCCAAGGGGTAATTTAACTTTTAGCCACGAGGGTTTTCTCTCTCTCTTATTCATTGAAATATTACATTATTTACACTCTTTAACAAGTTTGAAAGATTTAAGTTTTATCAATTCCATCTTCTTCCAAACTGTACATTGATATAGACATTGATAAAGATAAAATTGTTCTTGAAGCCGGTCGTTTCGACCATAATAGGAACACGCTTGATGTATGCATCGAGTATCATACCTGTTTCGAAAGCAAAAAGTCTTCTCTCGTATGCTTTGATAGCAAAATGAGCAGCAGCATTGACGTGTATTCCGGGAACAAAACTCAAATGATTAAAACCTTTAAAAAATGATCCGCGGTCGTAAATTAAATTTTCATCTATAAAAACATCATGATTTTCCTTTGTGTATCTTATGGTCTCCAAAAATGCATTATTGCCATCGCTTCCCGCTTTTACCTTTATATAATAGGGTTTCAATATTCCAAAATCGACACCTCCTTCAATAGAATAACCGACAGCAAGCCCCTTTTCGGTATCCTTTTCAGAAAGAAATTCCTTTTTACCCAGCCCCAATCTGACCGGGAAAAAATAGTTTCTTTTTCCGTATGAGTATTTATTGTAAATATTTAATCCGGTAATTACCAAATTGCCTTTTTTCTCCTTAAATGATTTGAGATATCCTATTTCAAAATGATAATATTTAGTTGTATGGTAGGATATAATTTTACCCTTATTAAAAGCCAAAGCAAAACCTAAGGTGTTCAATTTTGCTTCTACAGAATATTCATGTTTAAAGATAACACCCTTTAATCTCAAATTTTTATTTTGAGTCAAATCCTGTTCTTGAGAGAATAAAAGAACCGGAATAAATAAAATAAATATGATAAAATATTTCATAACAAGCGTAAATATACTCAAAGCTTTTATATAGAAGTAATAATTGCACAAAATTCTGTTAGTGTGTGTAGCAACGCTTCACACTGCCAGAGGATTTCCCCGATAGGGGATAAATGTGATTAGCCGTGGGTGAAACCCGCGGCAAATTAAGCTTGAGAGCGACAACTCCGAATGGAGTTGAATGTTAGCATTTTGTAATAAAATTTTCTTTTGAAAAAATTAATAAAAGTGAAAAAATACACCTTATATCCTAATCATTGTCTATTAATTCAGATTTTTCTTTCGTTAATTTGATTACCTCAATTATGGAATTAATTTTTTTGACTTTTGCATTAAATATATCATCTTGGTTTTTGATTGCTGTTTTATCGTCATATGAGTAAGCAAATATAAATTTAGGTTCTGAATTCTTTATTATTAACTGTTTGTCAATCAGCCCAAGGGCTTGTTTTTGTTCCAGCAGATACTTCATTTCGTCAATGAAAGGCTCAGGATTTTGCTTTATTGATTCTTTGAAGCAATTCCAATGTTCCCTTAACCCGGATGATCCTTCAAGTGCACCAAGGCCTTTTTTTAACTCAATTACGCAAACTTCCCCTTTTTTGTTGATAGCAATAATATCAAATCTTGGATTTTTAGGTTTTTCTTTTCCTTTAGGTATATATGTGCATGCGAAATCACTTTTTCTGCTAACTTGGTACTCTAAATCAATTATCGTATAGTCAGTCTTGGAGGATTGATTATTTCTTGAAATTTTATGCTGTTCCTTTCGTTCCGGTTTTGAATTTTTTTCTAACCATTTATCGATAATCTTTTTCGAATCAGCAAAGTAATCTTTGTAATTTCTGTTTTTAAACTTTTTTATATGCGAAAGTTTTTTTTTCTCCAATTTATCTTTAATATCCTTGTTTTTTGCTATGTCCTTTTGTAATTTCTCTTTCTTTTCTATATAGAAATAATATTTATCAAATTCAATGCTATTTTCACCTTTTATTTTACCAATATTACTACCATTGTAATAGATATTAATATAGTTATTTCGTATTTGAATATCCAAATCATTATCATTTTTTATTGCAATCAGCATTTGTTTCAGATTACCTTTGGTTAATGAATCATAAAATCGCTTTTTATGAATACCTCGTCCTAAATAATTACTGGTTTTTGATTTCATATTAATATTTTTTAGTTAGACTAAAGAGAATACATTATGTTTTTGCAAGAAGCGAGGTCAAAGACACTCGCGTATCAGGTTGTTTAACTCTTGCACACACAAGAAGTGGTTTACCGTACGCTTACGAAAAAGAAGAATTAAAACACGAAATTACATATTTTCAATCACAACTGATCCGCAGAATACTTGTACAAAAATGCTGATAATACCTGCCCTGTTCTTCTCAGTATATTTTTGTCTATAATATCAATATTGTCTTGATGAGTATGATGATGTGCACCAAAACCTTTGACCGGATCAGGAATACTGATAATATCAACCATAGGTATTCTCGCTATTTTATTTACATATACATGATCATCATCAATTTCTCCTCTATCGATATTTGCAAACAAATCGCTATATCCCATATTGGATGCAAGATTCCAAATAACATCTTGTATAGGTCCGGCATATCTTTTTGATACACCTTCCTTGGTGAAAACTGCACCTTTGGCACCTACCAAATCCAATAAAATCCCCATATCCGCTTTGTACTTGTCCTTGGCAGCATTTTTTGACCAGTATTGAGATCCAAGACACCAGCTTTCGTTTCCAGCAGAATTTTCTCCATTGTCTTCCGCATCAAAAAGTACGAAATCAATAGATAAATCAACCGGATTTTCTGAAATCAATCTCGCTAATTCAAAAATGACACCAACTCCACTTGCTCCGTCATCAGCACCGTCAATCGGTTTATCTCTCATTTTAGGGTCAGGGTCTTTTTCCGCTTTGTACCTTGAGTCATAATGAGCGGCAATTATCACTTTTTTAGTTTTTCCGGGATTAAAATGTGCGATTATATTTACGGCATCTTCCGTTTTGCCATTGGCAAAATGAGCTTTGAATTTTTGAACTTCCACTTCTGCGCCAAATGATTTAAACTTGTCTATAAACCATTTTTGTGCTGATTTATGTGCTTTTGTTCCGGTAACTCTTGGTCCGAATTCCACTTGTTTTTTGACATAAGAGTAGGCGGAATCTCCATTAAATGTAGGAATCTTTACACTTTTTCTTGCTGTTGTTTTTTTTGTTGAGGATGATTTGCTTTTTGTAGTTTTGTCTTCCTTGCAAGCAGATAATGCTATCGTTAATCCGGCTATCAAAGCAAATAGTATTTTAAATTTTTTCATCTGTTATTTTTTTTATTTTGTTATATTCTTGACCAGCTTGTACCGTCTTTGCCGTCTTTTAGTTGAACCCCAATTTCCAATAGTTTATCTCTGATTAAATCTGAAGTTGCCCAATCTTTTTTAGCTCTTGCTTCATTTCTGATAGTGATCAACAATTCTGCCATACCATCAAAAAGACCATCTTCTTGACTACCTACCTCATCTTTTAGTCCAAATATGTCAAATACAAATTGATTGAATGTTTCTTTTAATTTTTCAAAAGCTTCATTAGTAATATCGCTGTATTTGAGATGTCCGTCTTTGAGTTTGTTGATAAAATTGACTAGTTCAAATACTCCTGCAAGAGCTTTTGGAGTATTGAAATCATCATTCATATCACTGATAATATTGTCAATTGTTGTGAGGAGTTTTTTATTGTTTTCTGTTTCATTGCCATTACCCGGATGTTGCATTTTATCCAATGCTTTGGCTGCTTCCATCAATTTGCTATATCCTTTTTCTGCTGCTTGTAGCGCTTGGTCTGTCAAATCCATTGTGCTTCTATAATGTGATTGAAGCATAAAAAACTTTACAACCATGGGACTGTAGCCTTTTGAAACGTGAGGAGAATCTCCTGTAAATAGTTCATAGGGAGAGATAGTGTTTCCATCGCTTTTTGACATTTTTTTGCCATTCATAAGTAGCATATTGGAGTGCAACCAATACTTAGCCGGTTCAACACCTGTACACCCGATGTTTTGAGCTATTTCATTTTCATGATGAGGAAATTTAAGGTCATTTCCACCCCCGTGTATATCAAAAGTCTTGCCGAGATATTTGGTGCTCATAACTGAACATTCGAGATGCCAACCGGGAAAACCTACTGACCAAGGAGAATTCCATTTCATAATGTGTTCATCTGAAGCTTTCATCCATATAGCAAAATCTGAAGGGTGATGTTTTTCATCTTGATTCTTAAGATCATCTCTTGTTTCGCTGAAAAGCTCATCTATTTTTCTTCCGGATAGCTGTCCGTAAGATTTATATTTGTCATTAAATTTCAACGTGTCAAAGTAAACCGAACCGTTTTGTTCATACGCAAATCCATTGTCCAAAATATCTTTTACCATTTCAATTTGTTCGATCAAATGTCCGGTAGCTCTCGGTTCGACACTAGGACTTTTGGTATTGAAAATAGCCATCATTTCATGAAACATATTGCTGTACTTTTGTACCAATTCCATCGGCTCCAATTGTTCGAGTTTGGCTCTCGCTGATACTTTGTCTTCACCTCCATCGGTAAGATGCCCAACATCGGTGATATTTCTCACATACCTTACTTTGTATCCGAGATGCAGTAGGTAGCGGTATATAATATCAAAACTGACAAATGTTCTTACATTGCCTAAGTGAACTTCGCTATAAACGGTCGGACCACAGACATACATTCCAACTCTTCCCTCGTGAATAGGTTCAAATATTTCTTTTTTCCTTGCTTTACTATTGTAAACTGTCAATTTATTTTTCATAGTGTTCTAAACTTGCGTATTTTTAACGTAAAATGTATAAAATAGTGTCTGCAAAGGTAATGTTTTATGTCAAATAAAATTTAGAATGACGTATAAATGTTACATTCTTCATTACAACTGGTAGTTCAGATTAAACTAATAACCATGATTATAACCCATAGCTTAAGATGAGTCAATATATCAAACCGCCGATGATTTTAATGAAAAAATCAAGTGATTTCAACAGACTTTTTTATGTAAAACAAGAGTGTCCGTAAGTTATCCTTTTTTATTCTTAAAGATTTCTTTTTTAATCGTAATCTCTTTTGGTCCTTTTATTATTTTGAATTCTGTTCTTCTGTTAAATCTGTGTTCTTCATCCGTACAATCCACCCCATTTTTACATCTATTTAATATCATAGATTCTCCATATCCAACAGCTTTGATTCTATCGGCAGATATTCCGTTTTCAATCAAATATCTTTTTGCTGATTCTGCCCTGCGTTGTGAAAGTTTTTGATTGTACTTAGTCTTTCCTCTCGCATCGGTATGAGATGATAATTCGATAACCATATCGGGATATTCGTTCATCAAATCCAAAATCTTATCCAAATCTTCTTCTGCGTCAGGTAATATTTTATCATCATCAAAATCATAATAGATATTGTTTAGACGAATTGGTTGATTGATTGTAATTATCTCAACTTCAGGTTCAGCTTTCTCCAATACTATTTTCTTTTCCACGGTGAAATCATCAAAAATACCGGCAGTATTAAACTTTATTGTGCCCGTCTTATATCCATCCCTTGAAACAATGACTTTATAGGATTTATCACTTTCCAGGACAAATTTGAAATCATTTCCATTGAAATTTGATTTAGTCTCAGGAGATTTCGGTTTGACTTTTGATAGATCTACCAATTCCACTTTTGCATTTTTTAGTTCACCGTCTTTATCAAAAACCGTCACCAATAATTTGACTGATAAATCTCTTGCAGAAATTTGAAAGACATGATTGCAACAGGTTTCATTATGCAGTCTTTTCTTACCCTTGTATCCTCTATTAGAAAGCAAAAAGCCACTTTTACCATTTTCATCAATACTTAGACCTACATCATCCAAAGGAGTATTGAAACCTTTTCCTGCATTTTCTGCATCACTCCATTCCGTCCCATTCCATTTGGAGACGTAAACATCAAAACCTCCCAAACTCGGTCTGCCATTAGTACTGAAATACAATTTACCATTGGAATAATAAGGTGTAATTTCATCATCAACAGTATTGATTTTTGAACCGAGATTTACAGGTGGTTCCAATGAGCCATCTTCGTTGATTAGAGAGTAAAATATATCAAAACCACCTAGTGTGCCTTCCATATTTGATACAAAAAATAATGCTTCTTGACCGAGCATTTCACCTACATTGGACATTTTGCTCATAAAATCACCATTCACATTTTCCAGTTCTACAGGAGCACTCCATTCACCACCTTTGTCCTCTGTATAAAACAATTTTGACTCCAACACTTTGGTTCCTTCGAGTGCGACTCTTGTATAATACAGCTTGTCTCCATCCCTTGAAAAAGAAGGATACAATGAATGAAATTCAATTCTATTAATTCTTTTGTCCAATGCTTTTGGTTTGCTGTATTCAGCCTTGCCTGTTCTTTTTGAAAACACAATCTCACCTCTGATATTTTCGTTTACTTTTTTACCTTTTCTTTTGCCTTTTTTCTTTTTTGTCTTAACTTTATTGCTCTTTCCATCGAGTACGATTTTTTTGGAAGTATCAAAGAAACCGAGATAAATCTCATCATTTGTTTTTCGTTTTTGGACGCCATAGACACTAAAGCCTTTATTTATCTCTTTGTTTAATGGAGTAAATTCCATATCGAGATTATCAGGTAACGAGTTGAACATTTCCAGTCCTTTTATTTCGAGAATTGCCTCTTTTCTTCCGTCAGGATCGTCGGTTTTTTTTGCATATTCTCTAAACATATCATAAGCCTCCTGATACATATCCAATCTTTTCATACATTTTGCATAAAGCAATTTTGCATCGATGTATGCACCTTTTTTATCTTTTTTAGCAATATTTTTAAGGTATCTAAGGGCGTGTTTATAGTCCTTGAGCATATAGTAAGCTTCTGCTATTCTCAAGGCCAAACTCAAGGGTTTTTTCTCCTTATAAGATTCCTTGTATAGTTCTAAGGCATTGTAGTAGTCCCCCTCATCAAATTTTTCATCTCCAACCTCAATATTTTTTGTAAACTCATATTTTTGCAATGGTTGAGCTATGGCAAAACTCAATGAAGAAAGTAAAACGAGTAATGATAATATTTTTTTCATTTTATTCTTTTTTTAATATTGTTAAGATTATTAGATATTTGGACATATTAATACAGGATCCGGATTTGGTCTCTTCTTGATTTTGAGTATATATGAAGCACCAAATTCCATCGCAGAAGCTGCTCCACTAACTGCCTGTTTGTCCGTGAGATTCAAATCAAAACTATAGAAAAATCTTATTTTTTCCAAGTCTGCTCTAAGTAAAAACTGAGCGCCATTGACAGGGTTATACCCTAAACCTCCGTATAGTACCATTGGTTTGGGCTTTTTTAACTTCACTCCGGCGAGAATTTGTGCACTTCCCTCCCAAGATGGTTGAGTAAGCTGAAAAAACAATCTTGGTTCAAGCACCAATCCATTAGGTAGTTCCATTTGATAAATACTAAAAGCAGCAAATCTAAGTTTTCTCTGATAAAAACCTCCGGTGCTTTTCTCCAATATTGAATAATTGAGTCTTCTGCCAATACTTGAGACAGATAATCCGAGTCTTAATTTCTTGGTTTTAGATATTTTTGAAGTAAAAACAGTTCCAATAGTATAGCCCAATTTGTTAGATTTTTTCTTTTTCCCAATCGGCAAATCGGGATATTCAACACTACTTGGTGTTCCCGGATTGTCAATACTATTTTGGATACTTTTTGGTGTTGTAATCGAGCGGTTTGCGGAACTGACATTCGAACTTCCTGATTGTACACCGATAGCGATTACATTTTTCCTTTTTTTATCCAATGCAAAATGGTATGATAGTCCACCAAATGAATTGGAAGTCTTTATTTTATTGTGATAATCATCACCTGAAAATTTTTGCTCGTCATATTGAAAAGCAAAACCAAAACCTATCCAATCTTGTTTTCGGAGACCTCTAATCAGAGGAGCATCTACATAAAGTACCGGAGTCGCATATTGCCCAAATTCCAGTCCATAATCTTGTTCTCTAAGCAGTCCTCCGATTCTTGCAGTTCCTTCAAATCCGCCTGCCAAAGCCGGATTGAGAGCAACTTGGGTCATATCAAAGTGTGTATAATGAAATTCATCTTGTGCAAAGACACCTGCACTTAAAAACAGTGTGAAAATAAAAACAATAATTTTACTTTTATTCATATTTATGTATTTTCTATTATTAAAATATAGATATGTGAATGATTGAAAAAAAACTAAATAATTCAACATAAAACGAACTGATAATACTTATAAAATGTACTGTAAAAAAAGTACAAACACATTTCCGCAATCAATACATACGTAAAAATAATATTAATTAAAGATAAATACGAATTTTATATAAAAAAAGTACTCATTTCTTTAAAAACCTAACTGTAGAGATAAAAATAAAAGACATTTTATCAATTTTACCTATCGCGTGATACAAATTCTATGAAAAGTATTTAGATTTACTATTATGCTTGGAGCATTAATATTTATTACATTCAAAAGCTTAGAGATGATTTTTGGTTTTTTTCTTGATTTTAATATATGACATACCAAATTCCATAGCTGTAGTTACTCCGCTGACTGTTTTTTTGTCCGGATTGAGGTTAAAATCAAAACTATAAAAGAATCTTATTTTATCCAAGTCTGTCCTTAACAAAAACTGAGCACCATTAACAGGATTGTATCCCAATCCTGCAAAAATAGTCATTGGTTTGGGCTTTTTCAGTTTCATCCCTGCAAGTATTTGCGCACTTCCTTCCCAAGACGATTGCAAATATTGAAAAAATACTCTTGGCTCAAGTATCAATCCATTGGTCAATTCCATTTGGTAAATGCTAAAGCTAGTAAATTTTGGTTTTCTTTGAAAATAGCCAATACTTGAAACCGATAAGCCGAATCTTAAGTTTTTAGTATTTGATATTTTTGAAGTAAAAACAGTTCCAATAGTATAACCCAATCTGTTAACCTTTTTCTTATGAAATGGCAGCTGTGGATCTTCCTTATTTATCGGGGTTTCCGGATTGTCAATACTATTTTGGATATTTTCAGGTGTTATAAGAGTTTGGTTTAGGAAACTGACATTCGAAATTCCTGACTGAATGCCGATAGCAATAACATTTTTTCTTTTTTTATCCAAAGCAAAATGGTATGATAGTCCTCCAAATGAATTGGTCACTACTAATTTATTTGCCAATTCATTTTTACCTTCCTCAGATGAAAATTTTTGCTCATCATACAGAAAAGCAAAGCCAACACCTACCCAATCCTGCTTACGGAAGCCTCTAATAAGAGGAGCGTCCACAAAAAACACCGGTGTCACAGATTGCCCGAATCCCATTCCGTAGTCCTGTTCTCTTAGTAATCCTCCGATTCTTGCAGTTCCTTCAAATCCGCCTGCCAAAGCCGGATTGAGAGCAACTTGAGCCATATCAAAATGTGTATAATGAAATGCATCTTGTGCAAATGCACTAACACTTAAAAATAGGGTGGAAATAAAAAAGAAAACTTTTCTTTTATTCATATTTGTGTATTTTATAAGATTTCAATTATTGACTTGACACTGGACAATTATCCTTAATATTTAATTTCTCAATTTTATTTCATACTTGTATCACAAGGTGAATTTATAGCATCAATAACCCCTAAAACAACTTCTGATAAAAAGTAAATTAATGCAAAGGTAGCTAAGATATATATAATTGTTTTAATTTTCATATTAAGATTTAGTCTGAAAAAGCAAAAATTGAGCGTTGTTTAAAAGAGAAAGCTCAACCAATGTTTTAACTTATTTATTTTAAATAAATGGGGCAAAGAATTCAACTTTGTTGCACTCCGGACAAATGTATAGCTCAAATGATTCTCTATTTGTAAATAAGTGCCCCAAATCACCTAAAATCCCCCATTTTGTCCCTTCATGAAATCTGAAAGCACCTTTGAATTTTAGAGGTACATCACACCGCAAACAATTAATACTTCTAATTCCTTTTTCATCATCTTGTAATTTATTCAGTTGAACTATCTTTTTATTCACAAAATCATAGTTGCATTTCCAACAGATATCAAATTCATTTGGAACTTCTGCATTGCAATTTGGACAGTTTTTCATAATATTTCATTTAGTTTTCACAAGGTAATTATATTTCTTTGTAAAACAAAAAAATAACTGAGAATTTTGAAATACACTAAAAATACAAATTTGGGAGCATAAAAAAAGCTGTCGGGAAGACAGCTTTCTAATTTTTTTAAGCACATTTCTTTTTGCAATACTCTTCCGGGAAGCTTTCGATATAATTTTTGGCTAATAATTTTTTCAATTCATTCCTCGCGATAAAAATCCTGCTTTTTACTGTTCCAAGAGGTATGTTGGTTTTATCTGCAATCTCTTGATACTTATATCCGTAAAAATGCATTCTAAATGGTTCTCTAAGATTATCGTCAAGAGTATCTATCAAGCCATTGAGTTCCTCAAGCAATATCATTGAGTCAGCGTCATTATTAACAATAGACTTAGAAGAATTGATAAAGAAATTATTATCGGTATTATCCATTACAGTATTTCTTCTTACCTTTCTACGATAATTATTAATAAAAGTATTTTTCATAATTGTAAATAACCAGGCTTTGAAATTTGTTCCTGCTCTAAATTTATCTCTATTTACAATAGCTTTATATGCGGTATCTTGCAACAAATCTTCAGCTTCCTCATCATTTTTTGTTAGGTTAAAAGCAAAAGATTTCAATGTTGTAGTACACTGTTCCAAGTTTTTATTAAAATCTAATTCTGACATAACTTTTTATATTTATATTTCATGAAGCTGTTTTTATAAAAAAGCACCAAACAACTTCTATTTACGGGCGCAAAATAACTTAAAATTATCCTAAAAATAAAATATATCTAATCTTTTCTGTATATTTATTTATATTTAGACTAAATAACGAGCTAAACCCACAAATTATTGCAATTTTTTTTTGTTTTTTGTCAAATAGTCGTAGTGTTTAATTTTTCCTCTAACAACTTTTGCATTCATAATACTTATTTTATATCCGGTTATTCCATCCAAAATTCCCAATTTGAAAATAAAAGTATTGATAAATTTATATGTAGGACCAAATAAACGTTTCAATACCCCTATTCTTTTACCTTTTTTTATTATTTCTTTTGCTAATAATTTTGAATATCGTTCGATTTTTATTTCTACATCCTCCGGAGATTGATAACTAAAATGCAACAGGTTTCCCTCTAATCCTAACAGTTCATAATCAATTTTACCGGTTAGTGCTTCGTGGACTTCGGCATTATTCCAACCAAATAAAGTTTTGTTGTAAATTCTTTTTTTCCAAGATGGATACCAACCGGAAAATTTGACCCAAGAACCTAAGAAATTACTTAAAACATTAATCTGATATACCGTATTATCTTTTAGATCAATGTTTTGAATTGAGGAAGATAGTTTTTCTGAAATCACCTCATCTGCATCTATTGATATTATCCAATCATTTGATGCCATTTTAGCTCCAAAATTTTTAGCTTTGGAATATCCTTTCCACTCTTGAATATAGACTTTTGCGCCTTTCTCTTTAGCTATTTTAACAGTGTTATCATTGCTTTTAGCATCAACGATGATTATATCATCACTCACCATCAAAGCAGCATCAATACACTTTGATATGTTTCTTTCTTCATTGAGCGTGATAATAACTACACTGAATTTACTCATAACCATTTAGCCTTTGGCGATAAATCCCGGATTTTTTAATGATGGTTTATTGTACTTCAAAACGCTATTGTCTTCAAAAGATTTTATACTGCCACCTGCTTCTTCCAAAATAATTTGTGACGCAGCTGTGTCCCATTCCATTGTAGGTGAAAATCGAAAATAAACATCTGCATTTCCTTCAGCTACCCTTAAAAATTTCAGTGAGCTACCCATTTGGATAACAGTAGGATTATTAAATGTTTTTAAAAAATTTTGTTCTTTTTGCCCTAAATGAGATCTGGAAATCAATATTTTTAAGTCATTTCTATCCAAATCAACATTATTTGAGTTGATTTTAGTCTCCTTTCCATTGAAATACTTAAATGCGCCTTTATCTTTTGTAGCATAATAATACTCTTCAAATGCCGGAGCATATACCATACCAAAAACAGGATAGTTTTCCACAATCAAAGCGATATTTACCGTAAACTCATCATTTTTTTTAATAAATTCTTTAGTACCGTCAAGTGGATCGACCAACCAAAAGTATCTAAAAATTTTCCTGATCGAATAATCAGTAAGAGGACTTTCTTCTGCTATGATAGGGATATGTGGAGTTAATTTATTTAATCTTTCAACAATATAATCATTTGCCAATCTATCTGCTAATGTCACCGGACTATCATCGGATTTTAATTCAATAGTATGGTCAAATCCGGTTTGGTACACGTCCAAAATCAGCGAACCTGCATTGTGCACGATATCTTTTAATGGCTCAATTACATCCAAGTAGCTCATAGTCGTCTTGTCAACCCTCTATTTAACTTTGAATTCATTTACAGAAGGATTTTTTGGTAAATAAATAACAGTTGCCGTATCATTAATTTGATATTTTACAGTTTTCAAGAAGTCATTTCCCATATATTTTTTTC
This sequence comes from Saprospiraceae bacterium, assembly GCA_027008645.1. Classification (GTDB taxonomy): domain Bacteria; phylum Bacteroidota; class Bacteroidia; order Chitinophagales; family Saprospiraceae; genus JADJGA01. The sequence goes on along the minus strand of JALVEE010000083.1, from coordinate 506 downwards.
TTTTAGCAGAAAAGACATATGTGTAAAAGTAGCCGTTTGTATAAGTTTTGCCTCTAATCACTACGGATTGTTTTTTGTCGATACGGGTTATTTGTGCGATGGCTTCCATGTGCTTAGCAGGAAGGTCTTTTGCCAATTTTTCGTAATTTTCAAATTTATTAATATTCATGTAATAAATAATCCCTCCAAGCAATAATATCAAAACGCCAACAGCAATAAATAAACTTTTTTTCTTTTTTTTATCCATTCTTATCAATTTTCTAATTAAGAAACATACCTAAACTAATATCCCAATCTTGCACAATACAAAGTACAAATTTCAACAAAAATATTGAATTAGGGTATTAAATCGATATTTATTTCAAAAACTTTAAAATTATTTTAAAATTATTTGGATTTTTAAAATGGAAATATCTATCTTTGCCGTCGCTTTTAAAGAAAAGTCTTTATTGCCTCCATAGCTTCCCGTTGTTCAACGGGATTAGAGCGGTCTCGCTGAACAGCGG
>JALVEE010000082.1 GCA_027008645.1 Saprospiraceae bacterium | reverse complement strand
ATGAGGAGACTGCCTTTTCTGTCGGAATGTTCTTCTTAAAAAGGTATATACGGGAATCTCTTCAATTGAAAGTTAATCATTGGGAACAGCACTACATCAGGAGAATTCCTGTCACTAGGATTAAGGATTTGAAAGGGGCAGGGTTGGGTATTGAATTCAAACAGAAAGTCTTAGAAAGATTTCATGTTGATTTTGGTTTTGGGATTGGCATAGGAACTCTTTCAATAAAAGATAAGTTTGAAGGTGAAGATGTAGAAAACTTGGAATACTTTGGTTGGTTTGGTTACGACAGTGTCGGTGATTATTTTTTTCCGGTAGTTTATTTTAATATTAATTTTGCCTATGTCATTATAAAATAAGGGATTTTGCTTTTTTACAAGAAATTTTGCCGAGGTGGGTTATGATAATATTTATATTCGCGATGGTTCTGCGATCTCTGCAAATCCGGGCTAAACCCTGCTTTAACTATCACTACAATGAGTGAAAGAGCTATGTCTAAGATTCAAAGTAAAAAAATAGTATGATGAAAGAATTATTTGCCCAGATATATCTTTTTTGCAATCCTATAATCGTTATTTCTGAAGTAAAGAATATAAATTCTGAAATTCAAGGTACTGATGTCTTTTTTGAAATATTTATTACCGGTTTTCAAGTTTTGCCGGTAAACCTTTTTGCCCAAAACATCGTAAATACATATTGAAGCATTTTTGAATTTCTGTTCATTTGAAATAATATATAAGCTTTTTGCATCTGAATAAATATTCCATTTTTCCATTGAATTAATGTCACCGGTACTAACCTTGTAAGGGCAATCAATAACTCCCGGCTCTATTACATAGGTGCAATCATCAACCTTGGAATCTTTGAATATGTATTCTAAATTGAGACTATCCATGCAGATATATGGCCCCAATTGTATGGGTAGCTCAGTGTAAGCAAATGTGCCGTATTTATTGCCGTTACCGGCAAGCGTGAAGCTATCTGATGTACTTTTATGCACAAGTTCATTGATATTGACCCAGTATTTGGAAATCGAATCATATGTAATCGAATACAGCGCTCCACTTATATTACAATCAAAATATTCGCAATCAGGAGCTTCAAATTCTACATCATTACAGCATTTTCCACCGTCTAAACATACTGAAGCAGTGATATTATCATCAACAGGATAATTATTGAAATGCAAAGGTAAAGCAGTAAGACTGTATTTATTTTCAGTATCATTAAGTACCAGAGTGAATGAGTCTGTTCTGTTTTTAGCATAATCAAAATCCAAAATAAAATTGAAAGTCGAGTCACTGGTACATTCTTTATCCCTAATGTCAATTGCCCCCACTTCGCACAATTCACAACAAAATGAGGTGAATTCCGACTCAAAACTACAATCGGGATTCTCTACATCAACCAGTTTGATATGAAGCGTATCCTCACATTCTATTTCAATGGAATTCAGTTCAAATATATCACGGATAAAAGAAGTGTCGATGACAGTATTATTATTGAAATCAAATGTGGCATATTTTGTGTCATCGATATATACATCATAACCTTTAGTACCTGAATTGGCATGGTCAAAAGAGAAGGATATGTTTTTGTTGTAATCATCATCGCAAGTGTATGAATCCAATGACAAATTGGTTATTTCACATTGAGGACAATCACCGCTATTAACCTGGAATTCAATATCACAAAAGATGTCTTCTTTGTCTGCAAGGTACGGCAAATAAACAGTATCAATATTTGAAAAAGGCCCTATTTTTACAGGCAAATTATTATAATGATGTACACCCAAGTTTCTGCCAATATATCCAATATCAAATGAATCGCTATTATTTAGATGCTTAAAATTTAATAATATATAGAAGCTGTCTTCATTACAATCAATTTTGGAATAAACCGGATCGAATACAGCGCAGTCACAAGGATTTGGTACAATTAAATTAGTGTGGCATCCTGATTTAATATCTATTAATTTGAAAGTATCCACGGAAAAACTTGTATAGACATTATTAATTACTTTTACCGGCAATTGATCTACGCTATATCTATTGACCAATATCCCATTGTTATACACATCAAATGAATCCAAAGCACTATCTGAAATAGTAAAGTTTAAATCAAATGAATAGCTAGCATTTGTGATGCATTCTACATTCTCTGCCGTAGGAGAACCTATTCCACATTGAGCGGATATACCAAAATTGATTAAATGAACAAGAATTGATATTTGTAGCAATTTACTAATAGTCATGTGTATTATATTTTTTTAATGTCAAAAAGTATATTTAATACCAAATGAAAACCAAAATATCCTGTAAATTCCTTATCATTTTACGTTTTTCTGCTTTCAAAATTATTTTCACAACTAAGTATTTACAAAGAATTTTAAAATTTGAATAACATAAAAATACTTAGAATTTATTTCAGTGCATTTTGATATTAATTTGGTATAACAGATTTCAAATTATCAAAGATGAAGATGCATAATATTGAAATATGCTGCAAAAAGAATCATAATTTTGAACAAATATAGTAAATTAGATTATTTTTGCGAACTTATGATTTTATAAAATTAACTTATGATACAAATATTTATTACAGGCGGTACTTTTGACAAAGAATATAACTATATTACCGGTAAATTATTTTTTAAAAACACTCACGTTCCTCAACTTTTGGAACAAGGAAGAAACAATGTTGATACGGATATAAAGACATTGATGATGATCGATAGCTTGGAAATGACACAAGAGGACAGAGAGATAATAGTTCACAACTGTAGAAAGTCCAAGTACGATGATATAATAGTGACGCATGGTACTGATACAATGGTAGAGACAGCAAAAGTCCTGGCAGAAGCCAATATAAAGGATAAGACTATAATATTAACAGGAGCATTGATTCCCTCGGCATTTGGTAACTCTTCCGATGGTTTTTTTAATTTGGGGGCGAGTTTGGCCTTTGCTCAGTCTTTGCCACCGGGAGTGTATGTCAGTATGAATGGGAAGTTTTTCAATTGGGATAATGTTAAAAAAAATAGAAAAACCGGGTTTTTTGAAGAAATAAATCAAGACTGATTATCTGTTTTTAACAATAGAAAATCAATATTTCCGTTCGCCCATTTATTTTTTAATTAATATTTAATATAATAAAAAACGCATGAAATTTAAAGAACCTGAAGCTCTTAATGGAGTAGCTAAATTCCACGAGTTATTCAAACTGCCCGTATTGGACAAACCGCAAATTCCGTCAAAGGAAAGAATAGAATTGAGGATTTCTCTGCTTGAAGAAGAATTGAAAGAATTAAAAAAAGCCATTGAAGAGGATGATTTGGTTGAAGTTGCCGATGCCTTTGCCGATATACAATATGTATTGTCCGGAGCGATATTGGAATTTGGTTTTGGAGAAAAATTCAAAGCACTATTTGATGAAGTGCAGCGCTCCAATATGAGCAAAACTTGTAAGACTATGGAAGAGGCAGAAAAAACGAGAGAATATTATAAAAAGAATAGAGGAGTGGATTCATATATCGAGAAAAGTGGAGATGAGTTTTTGGTTTACCGAGTGGGTGATGGGAAAGTATTGAAATCAGTCAATTATTCTGCTGCCGATATTCCAAAGATATTAAATGAAAAATGATAAAAAATTCAACAAATCGGGATTTTTATCGTTAATCAATCTGTAATAAGCAATAATAATGTCTGTCAGAATAAAAAATCTTACTAAAACATACGGTGACCAAGTTGTCTTGGACAATATCTCATTTGATGTAGGGAAATCCGAAATCTTGGGCTTTTTAGGGCCAAATGGTGCTGGTAAAACCACAACGATGAAGATAATTACCGGGGCTCTGTTTCCTGATTCGGGAGAAGTTCAAGTTAGTGGTTTTGATGTTTTTGATAATGTGCAGGAAGTAAAAAACAGAGTGGGGTATTTGGCTGAACACAATCCTCTCTATTCGGATATGTACATTAAAGAATTCTTATTGTTTGTAGCAGGGATCTATGGTATAAACAATAAGAGTGCTAAGGTTAAAGAATTGATTGAACTCACGGGTTTGACAAAAGAGCAAAATAAAAAAATCAATCAATTATCCAAGGGATATAAGCAGAGGGTAGGATTGGCACAAGTATTGATGAATGATCCGGAAGTTTTGATTTTGGATGAGCCTACTACCGGATTAGACCCGAACCAATTGAAAGAAATCAGGGCTTTGATAAAGTCAACAGGCAAAGACAAAACTGTAATATTCTCTACTCATATCATGCAAGAAGTCCAAGCGCTATGTGATAGAGTCATAATACTCAATGAAGGAAAGATTGTAGCAGATGACAGAATAGATAGTCTCGGTGAGTACGTAGTGACCAAGACCAAATCCGTATTTGTAGAATTTGAAGAGAGATTTGATATCAACGATTTAATAAAACTGGATTCTATAAAGGCTGCAAATGCTATTGAAAATGGTATTGTTAAACTGGACGGGGAAGATGCATATAAGATGAGAAAAGAGGTCTTTAGTTTTGCAAAGACCAATGATTATACGATACTTTCTATGTTTAAAGAAGATATAGATGTTGAGAATATATTCAGTAAATTAACACATAAGTAAGGTATGTTTTCGATATACAAAAAAGAATTAAGTACATTTTTCGGTTCATTGATAGGCTATATCGTTATCGGTGTATTTTTGATTTTTACCGGATTAGTAATGTGGGTTTTTGCAGATACAAGCGTATTGGAATACAGTTATGCCTCTATGGATTCATTGTTCTTTTTGGCTCCTACAATGTTTTTGTTTTTAATACCTGCAATCACGATGAAAAGTTTTGCAGAGGAAAGCAATAATGGAACTTTGGAACTACTTTTTACAAAGCCCGTGAGTGAAAATGAAATTGTCTTGGGAAAGTTTTTTGCAAATCTTACTCTTGTTCTTTTTGCGGTTTTGCCAACCTTGGTTTATTTTTATTCTATATATCAGCTTGGAGCACCCAAGGGAAATATTGATACGGGGGCTGTAACCGGTTCATACATTGGCTTGATGTTTCTCGCAGCCGTTTTTGTAGCGATAGGTTTGTTTAGTTCAGTGCTTACCAATAATCAGGTGATAGCTTTTGTTATTGCGATTTTTATATCGTTTTTTGTTCATTGGGGATTTGATTATATCAGTAAAATACCTGCTTTTTATGGTATTTGGGACGATTTTATCCAAAAATTCGGAATAGATTATCATTATAGATCGATGAGTCGTGGTTTGTTTGATTCAAGGGATGTTATGTATTTTGTTTCATTGATAATTGTATTTTTATTGTTGACAAATTTTATTTTGAAAAAAAAGAAATATTGATTTGAATAAAAAGAATAATATAGTAAGGCTCGTAATAGTACTGTTGATAATTTTATTTGTAAATATCATCGGGCAATATTATCATGGTTACTATGATTTTACTGATGATAAAAGATATTCATTGACAGAGCCAACTCGAAAACTTCTATCAAGTCAAAAGGATATCATTTCCGTAAAAGTGCTATTGGGTGGAGATTTGCCTGCGGGATTCAAAAGACTTCAAAATAGTGTTAAGGATATACTCAGTCAATTTAGGTCTATAAATCCCAAGATTGTTTATCTTTTTCAGAATCCAATGGAGGGTGGTACGGTAAAAGAAATAAATAAGGTTAAAGAAAACCTTAGAAAGGAGGGAATAATTCCCGTCAATCTGTATATAGGAGAGGGGGATTCAAAAACGCAAAAGAGTATCTATCCTTATGCTATTTTTAATTATGGTAAAAGGGTATATGTTGTCAATCTTTTGGAAGCTCAAGTGAGTGGAGTTCATCAAGAGCAAACATTGAATAATTCGGTTGCATTACTCGAGTATAAATTTGCTAATGCAATCCAAAAATTGCGAATGGAGCGAAAAGGCAATATCGTTTTTGTAGGAGATAAAGGAGGATTGGATGATGTCCACATCAATACTTTATTCAAAGATTTGAGTAAATATTATTATGTGGGTAAGATTAATATCGATAGTACACACAGAATCCACAAAGACATTGATTTGGTTATAGTGGCCAGACCAACTAAAAAATTCAGTTCGAAAAATCAGTTTGTCTTAGACCAATACTTGATGCATGGTGGTAATATAATATGGTTGATTGATAAGGTCGAAGCGAGTTTGGATAGTATCAATAAATATGGAATGTACACTCCTGAGTTGATAGAAACCGGTCTTGATGATATGTTCTTTAAATATGGAATAAGAATCAATCCCAATCTTATTCAGGATATTCAATGCACCCGGATTCCTCAAAAGGTTGGCATGAATGGAGGAAAGCCTCAAATAGAACAGTTTCCATGGTTCTATCACCTTTTGGTAAATTCCAATTCCGATCACCCGGTATCAAATGGGATAAGCGACATTTGGATGCCTTTTGTTAGTTCTATAGATACGATTGAAACTTTTACGGATACCAAAAAGACGATATTATTGACTTCATCACGTACAAGTAGATTTCAGCTCTATCCGATGCGCCTTACTTTCCAAATAATGAAATACAAGCCGCAAATAAAGAATTTCAATAAACCCTTTTTGCCAATCTCAGTTTTGGTTGAGGGTAACTTTGAGTCGTTTTTTAAGAATAGACTCACTAGCGAAACAAAAGAAATGCTTAAAAAAATAGGTGATGATTTTGATGAAAAAAGCGTAAAACCCGGAAAAATGATATTTGTAGGTGATGGAGAATTTGTACAAAATCTATACAATACGAAAACCAACAAACCGACGCCTATAGGTTACAATAAATGGGAAAACTTTACTTTTCAAGGTAATAAGGATTTTATCTTGAATGCCGTTGAATATATGTTGGATGATAATGGTATCGTTAAAGCACGTTCAAAAAGAGTAAAACTCAGACTTTTGGACAAAGGCAAATTGCTTAAAGAAAAAACCAAATGGCAGTTGATTAATATTGTATTTCCTTTGGTTTTATTGATTGTTTTCGGTCTGCTTTTTAACTTTTTGAGAAGAAGAAAATATAGTAGATAGCATTTGCATTATAACCGGTAGATGTAACAATTTAGTATTATTCTTCCATTTTTTATGCGTGAATTTCATTTTTTTTCGCATTATGAGTTCTATCTATCGATTTTATGTAAGGATGAAATTTCCCGATGTCCAGCGGGATAAATGTGATTAACCGTGGGTGGAACCCGCGGTATCCGAACAAGAAAAGTACAACTCCGGAGGAGTTGAATAACCATACAACATAATAATTGATAATTGAACACCTTCGGCGTTCATATCACCTCTCACTTTTACCCCGCATTTCATACGGGGCTATTCACATTAAACCACCTTCGTGGTTTTGCTCTTTCATTTTTTCGCGTTAAAGTTTAATTTTCTTGATTCTCGGCACATCTACCCCCTCATCCATCCCCCAGTGAAATACTTCGTTGATTTCACGGGGTAAACCGCAAAAGCTCTGCACTCCCCCTTATAATTTTCCTCCACTTTGTTACGAAAAATGATAGGGGGATGACTGAACGGTTTTGATTTTGTCAAAAATCAAGTGAGTAAATCTCACTTGATAGTGAAAAAACCTGTGCATCAGCACAGGAGTAGTGCATTTTTGCAAGAAGCGAGGTCAGAGACACTCGCTTATCATCATCGTAAAGGAAAATGCGGGTAGCGGTTCTCCCGGTTTCGGAATAGAATGGAGAAAGAGAGCTTGCCCCGCTGAACAGCAGGGGAGTTAGACCTGTCCCGTAAAACCTGATAAGGTTTCTACGGGAGGGCGGTGAGGCAAAAAAGCGAAAAAATGAAATGTACCCTTTTTTAATAGATATTTGGTGATTATTAAAATAGTTGTACATTTGCAATTATTTTACTTAAAAAAAAGAAAGTATATGAATCCACAAGATTATATTGATATTGAAGATAAATATGGTGCGCATAATTACCACCCGCTACCTGTAGTTTTAAAAAAGGGAGAAGGCGTATATGTATGGGATGTTACAGGTAAAAGATATTATGATTTTTTGTCTTCTTATAGTGCGGTAAACCAAGGACATTGTCATCCGAAGATTACAAAGGCATTGGTTGATCAAGCGAAGACTCTTGCCTTGACTTCAAGAGCTTTTCACAATGATGTTTTGGGTGAATACGAAAAATATGTCACTGAGTATTTTGGTTACGACAAAGTATTGCCTATGAATACCGGCGCTGAAGGCGTTGAGACAGCGATGAAATTGGTAAGGAAATGGGGCTACAAAGTCAAAGGTGTTGAAAAAAATAAAGCTAAAATCATTTTTGCCAAAGATAATTTTCACGGTAGAACCATTTCGGTTATTTCAGCATCAAATGACCCGGAAGCGACCAATGATTTTGGCCCTTTTACTCCCGGTATTGTTAGCGTACAATACAATAATCTTACCGCTCTTGCAAAAGAATTGGAAGACCCGAATGTAGTAGCTTTTATCGTTGAGCCAATACAGGGAGAAGCCGGAGTAATGGTTCCTGATGACGGTTATTTGAAAAAAGCATTTGCTATGTGTAAAGAGAAAAATGTACTGTTTGTAGCTGATGAAATTCAAACCGGAATCGCTCGTACAGGTAAAATGTTGGCTGTGGATTATGAAGGGATAAAGCCTGATGTTTTGATTTTGGGCAAGGCTCTTTCAGGTGGCTCTTATCCTGTATCAGCTGTGCTTGCCGATGATGATATTATGCTAACGATTAAACCGGGTGAACACGGATCAACTTATGGTGGTAATCCAATTGCTGCCAAGGTAGCTATTGCTGCTTTGGAAGTTGTAAAAGAAGAGAATTTGACGGAGAATGCCTATAAAATGGGGAAAATATTGAGAAAAGAGTTGAGAAGCATCGATACCGATATGATAACTTTGGTAAGAGGAAAAGGCTTGTTAAATGCCATTATTATCAAACCGAAAAACGGTATGGAAGCGTGGGACGTCTGTCTTAAACTAAGAGATAACGGTTTGCTCGCTAAACCTACTCATGGAGATATTATTAGGTTCGCTCCTCCACTGGTTATCACAGAAGAACAATTAATGGAATGCGTTTCCATAATAAAGAAAACATTTGCTGAAATAGAGAAATAGAAAGGTCTGTATTTTTTTTTGCGTGGCGCATTATTGTGCCACGCAATTTTTGATTATTCAATAGTATTGAATGCAATTATAGGGCTTCGCGAAGTATATCAATGACACTATAATATTTTTGTTTCGGGCTGCTGGGTTTATCAGGAATTGTTAGCTGCAATAAATTGTTGTTAATAAGTGATTTAAGTATGTTTTTTTGAAAATATTCCCTATCTTTAATCCCAATAAATTTTTGGATTTCTTCCCTTGATTTCGGTGTTTTACAGAATTTTAAAATACAGATTGTTCTTTCGTCCAAGCCGTCAACTTGCCCGGTAGCTTGCGGGGTAATGAGATTCATAAATTTATATAAATTGATTTATCCCGGTCGATATATAACTTAGCATCTTCAAATTTTGGAGGTCCTAAAAAACCTTTAGCATTGTTAGAAACACCTGTGTCTTCCGAGGGGATGTGAAAAATATTAAAATCAATCTTACCATTCATATTTACGTCGTGTAAAACCGATATTGCATATTCCCCCTTTTTGATATTTCTGAAAACAATCTTTGAGCTATTCTTTACTATTTTTGATGTTTTCCGGGCTATATGCTTTTTGGGGAAAGTCTTAGCTTCATTATGTAAATTGCAAATAATTTGACCCTCATTCGAACTGATATTATTTATATGGACAGTTATTGTGAATAAGGTATCTTCATTCGAATTAAAAATCGAAAATAATATAAGTTGTCCTATAAATGCATAGATTTTAATCGAAAGCATGAATTATTTTTTTTGAATAAAAAGAGTCTCCTTTTGTGATAATTAAGATATAAATTCCCTTGGAGATATTTTCAGTGTTAATTGTGATTTTGTCGGTATTTTGCTTCAATATTCTTTCAAAAATAATTTGACTATTCTCTGAAATCAAAGCTATTTTAGTTCCTGTTGTAAATACAGTATTAATGTTTTGTACAGTAAGTTTGTTAGCAAATAGAGTTGGGTATATCTTGATTGATTCCTTTTGTGCCTGTGTGTTTGATAGCGGACGATAAAATCTTTTAGTTGAAATGGTGTCAAGGAAAAAACTATCAACTGAGTAGTACTTAAGTAGAAAGCTATAAGAGCTATCACTATTGAAATTAGCAGGATTTACCGTAAAAATACTGTCGGTAAAATTGCCTTTCAAAAGTTGATAATCTGTATTTGGGGTTTTGCTGTAAATATTGAAAAATATAGGCATACCAAAATCAGGGTTAAGTATTTTCCATTGTATTGGCTTTAAAATATTCCAAGGATCTATTGGGTAAACAAATTCTATCCGGGGTTTTTCATAAGTGTGTAATAGTTCTCCAAAGCCAAATCCCGTAACATCTGTTCCATCGACGGTCCCACTTATATCCAATGGGCCCTCATAGAAATTGAAAGGAAAACTTGGTTCACAATTGGGATTTGCAACTTCGACAATCAACTTGAGTTTTAAATTTGGTTCTTTGATAAGAAATTTCTTGCAATAGGTTCGAGCAGAATCGGGCGAATAAAAATACTCCAATCTATCAATCGAAAACTCAGTGGTGTTCATCGCAGTAGAGTCGTCGATATAACAATTGAATTGTCTGAATTCCGGTGTTTTAGGTACTTCGTATTTATTATTGAAAATTTGCCATAGATTGATATCAATTCCATTAGAAAGTTTTAGGCTAAGCCATTCGTATTTCTCTTCGACCTCAGGGTGAAAATTTCCGTATTGTTTATCAAACCACGCTTTGCCCTCAACTTTTTCGTTTGTGCCCTCTAAGTCTAATCGCCCCTTAACATTTATTTCTGTAAATGAATAATAGTAGGTGAAATTCTTACTTCCTTGGTACAAAAATCCGGAATCTGCAAGGATTAACGGTCTTTTTACGACATCAAAATCCAAATCAATACTTCCAAAAGGTGCTTTTGCTTTGAGATTGTAATTAAAAGGGATTAATTTTCCTGTAGAGTCAGTTTTCGTTTTCCATGTTTCGACTCTACTTTGTCCATAAATCTCAGCTTCAATATCCAGATGGTCTGTGGCATTTGCATTGTAATTTACAGGTTTGGCATCGTGAAAAAATTCGCCAGTATTCTCATTTGATATATTAAATATCCGCAATCCATCAAAAAACAAAGTGTCTCTGACAAAAAAAGTAAACATAGCGGTATATTCGTTTCCTGTCTCTACTCCCTTTAGTTTTGCAAATGTGTACCACCATTCGGTTGGTTCTTCCGTATGATGCCCTTCATCTTTTGGAAAGGAAATCAAGCTATGTTCCGGATTATATGGATAATGTTTCCAATCCTGTGCTGACGCTTGTGACAATAATGTCAGAAATACGGAAATAAAAAGTAGTAGTTTCATAGGAGTATTAAGTGTTAGTGAAAATAAAGCAGTAAAAACCGGTTTAATGCGATTGATACTGCTTTTATAATATTCTAAAAAATACTAATATATTAAATTATCACTTAAGGTAGCAACCATTACCGCCTTAATAGTGTGCATTCTGTTTTCGGCTTCGTCAAAGACGATAGAAGCTTCTGACTCGAATACATCTTCAGTAACCTCCAGTCCGTCAAGACCGAATTTATCGTATATATCTGCTCCGACTTTAGTCTTTTTATTGTGAAATGCAGGCAGACAATGCATAAACAAAGCGTGTTCGTTTCCTGTCATTTTCATTATATCTGCATTGACTTGATATGGTTTCAGTAGCTTTATTCTCTCTTCCCATACTTCTTTCGGCTCGCCCATAGATACCCAAACGTCTGTAATCACAAAATCACAGCCTTTAACCGCTTTTTTTACATCGGATGTCAACAACACTTTTGCACCCGTCTCTTTTGCTATTTCTCTCGCTTGCTTAGTTAGAGATGATTCGGGCAACAGGCTTTTAGGTGCAGCAATTCTGACATCCATACCGAGTTTTGCTCCCATAATCATCAGAGAATTGCCCATATTATTTCTTGCATCTCCTAAATATGCGAAACTTATTTCTTTGTATTTTTTCCCTGAATGCTCTTTCATAGTAAGTGCGTCCGCTAATACTTGTGTAGGGTGAAATTCGTTTGTCAGACCGTTCCAAACCGGAACTCCTGCGTATTTGCCGAGTGTCTCAACGATTTCTTGTCCGAAACCTCTGTATTCGATACCGTCATACATTCTGCCGAGGACTCTTGCAGTATCTTCCATTGATTCTTTATGTCCTATTTGAGTTCCCGAAGGTCCCAAATATGTAACATGAGCGCCTTGGTCATGCGCAGCAACTTCAAAAGCGCACCTTGTTCTGGTTGAGGTTTTTTCAAATATCAAAGCGATATTTTTCCGTTTGAGGTTTTTCTTTTCTTCATCAAAATATTTGTCCTCTTTCAATATTTCCGATAGCCACAGAAGATATTTGATTTCTTTAGTGGAAAAATCCGTAAGTTTTAAAAAATTACGGTCTTTTAATTTTTTCGCTATTTTTTTTCTTGTTTTTTGATTCATTTTATGATTGAATTTATGATGTTTTATAAAAATATATTTAATCGTAATTAAGGGTTATTTTACTTCCAAAATTTTTATTTTCAAGTTTAGTTGCTTCTGTGATAATACTTTTTTCTCCTCCATTTTCAACAAAGTTAACAGCTGCTCTTATTTTCGGTGCCATACTGCCTTCACCAAATTGACCCTCTTCAAGATATTTTCTGGCATCTTTTGTATCTAAAAATTCCAATATTTTTTGATTTGGTTTATTGAAATTGATGTATATATATGGAACATCTGTAAGAATGTAAAGTTCATCGGCTTTTATTCTTTGAGCCAAAATGGAAGAGGCCATATCTTTATCTATAACAGCTTCGATTCCTATGAGCTCACCTTTTTCATTTTTATATACAGGAATTCCTCCTCCTCCTACTGCGATGACGATGGTGCCGTCTCTTGCTATTTTTGAAATGGTGTCGCGATTAAAAATAGAAATCGGGGTGGGAGAGGCAACTACTCTTCGATACATTCCTGGTTTTTTTGCAGTCTCTTTAAATTTCCATTTTTTTTCTTTCTCAAGAGCTTTTGCCTCTTCAAGATTGTAATATTTTCCAATTCGTTTTGTCGGATTCTTAAAAGCAGGGTCGTTTTTATCAACAACCACCTGAGTGACTAAGGTCAAAATATCCCTTTTGATATTTTCTTCACGAAGCAAATTTCTCAGTACTCTTTCTATCAAATAACCTATTCCTCCTTGAGAATCAGCAACACAAATATCCAAAGGCATTTGTGTAATACCGTAAAGTTGCTCGCCTGCATCATTTCTTTGTATTATATTACCTACTTGAGGTCCATTTCCATGCGTAAGCACGATATTATATCCTTGTTTTATTAGATATACAATATTTAACAGGGTTTCTTTTACATTATCTTCTTGCTGTTCAATAGTCCCCTTTTGGTCACTTCTTGTAATCGCATTACCCCCTAAAGCTATTACTGCTAATTTATTCATGTTTTATATAGATTTGTATAATAATATTAAAGTAAAAGTTGGCGAAAATATCTAATTTTAGCATAGTATAGAAATAATTTAGTTTTTATTGTTACGGGTAAAAACATATTTGCCTTGAAATTTAGTATTATACATATATGATATATTTAATTTAATTAATATCACATAAAAACACATGATTCAATTTTGCAATATGAAAAAATAATTTTACCTTTGTGTCGAAATGTTAAAACATTTTAATAAAAAAACACGGCATGGCTCTAGAAAACAAAAGAAAAAGAAAAAGTAGAAAAAAGAAGAAAGGATTGAATTTTTCTGATGAGCGAATCAGGAAAATAGGAGGAATATCTATAGTATTGATTAGTATTTATCTTACCATAGCTTTTACTTCATATTTTTTTACCTGGAAAACCGATCAAGATCAAGTACTGAATTTTTCCACTTCGATACTATTTAATGGTGACGTTGTAGTAAGCAATTGGTTAGGACGATTGGGAGCATTGGTTTCAAATGCTTTTTTTTATTG
>JALVEE010000081.1 GCA_027008645.1 Saprospiraceae bacterium | reverse complement strand
AATTTTAAAGTAAATGATGAATCTGAGGGTTGGGACGGCACATTTAAAGGTACAGAGTTAAACCCGGGAACTTATATTTGGTCTATTGAAGCAAAAAGCATTAATGGTCTTATTCAGAGATATAAGGGAATCACAACATTATTAAGGTAACGCGGTTTTATATGCTAAACAATTTTTTCATATTAATCATTTTCTTTTTCTATCTATCTGGAATTTATAGTCAAGACGCCGTTTTTACTAGATTCAACAGCAATCCTCTATATACTTCAGCGACTCTGACCGGAGCTTTTAACGGCAAATACCGAGTTGGCACAAGTATCAGAAGACAATGGGAAAATATTGTTGAGGGTTCTTCGTATAGCACAAAAACCGTATTTGCAGATACAAGGTTCAATTTCACAAAAAAAGACTATTTTTCTCTCGGCATAATATTTTGGGATGATATTTCAGGAGCTAACCGCTTAAAACTCGGTTCGGCATCCGGGCTTTTGGGTATATCGTATGCGAAGCATCTTTATCAAAACAAATTCAAGGAGCAAAATCAATATTTGGTTTTCGGAATTCAGTTTGGCTACGGCAAAAGATACTTTAGCACAGGAAATTACATATTCGGCATCCAATTTGACAAAAGCACGCAATCTGTTAATCCTGATATCCCCAACGGGGAACCTATATTAAATAGCAGATTTTATCCGGACATTAATTCCGGACTTATGTATTATATTTCAAATAAGCAAAATTCATTTTACATTGGTGCAAATATTAAGCATATCAACAAAGCCAATATTTCTCTTCTCAAAACAAATGATTTTCGCTTATACAGTCTATATTCAGGAATTATTGGAGCTGAGATTAGCCTAAATAAAAACATCAGTATGTTACCTTCCGCAATATACAATTTGCAAGGTCCATTCAGGCTTCTAATACTGGGTAGCAGTATTAGATTCAGGTATTTTAATGAATATAATGCTTTCAGGATTGGAGCTTGGGCAAAACTACCAAATTCTTTAAACGGAATTTTATTATCTGAAATCTCATTTTCGACAGGATTTGAATATAACCGGTTTGAGATAGGTATAAGTTATGATATAACTGTTTCTAAATTAAGCAATATCACGGGACATCGAGGAGCTTTTGAACTCAGTTTGATATACAAATGGGGTGATAATCCTAAAAACACTCCTGTTAATTGTCCAAGATTTTAATATAATTTTTTAGTAAAATTTGTTTTTTTAATAAAAATATACTACTTTTATATAAAAATAAAACCCTTTGAATTATGATGAACGAAAAAGTAAAAGCTATCATGACAAAAGACCCTATAACTATTGGGGCAGATGATAGTGTTGAAAAAGCAGCAAGTATCTTAAAGAAATTTAAGATTGAACATTTACCGGTTGTTGATTCAAATAATAAACTGATTGGAATCTTGTCTTTTTATGATTTATGGGAAATGAACAAATGCCATGAAGAGTACAAAAACATTAAAGTTAGCGAGATAATGACAAAGCACGTTGCCAAATTGAATCCGGGTGACAAGGTTGGTTCAGTTGCTGAGATTTTCTTGGAAAATTTATTTGAAGCAATTCCAATAGTAGAAGATGATAACACTTTGGTTGGAATCGTTACTTTAGTTGATGTTATCTGGTATCAATACAAAAAAGAATACCCCAGGCATTACGGTGACTTTGTTCACTTCAAAGAATATCACTTAGATAATATTAGCAAATAAAGATAACTATTAGCATAAACGAATCAATCTATCACAAAACTGAAATATTTTGAGGTAGCTTGATTCGTTTGCTTATTAAAAACACTTTATTTGGAGACACTCTCTGCTGACTTGAATATTCTATTCCAATTGATACCTTCCGACATATTATTATTTTTTGTAGAAAACCAGATAAATAATGGCTTCCCGACAATATGATCTTCGGGCACAAATCCCCAAGATCTGGAATCTTCAGAATTGTGTCTATTATCACCCATAGCCCAATAATAATTTTGCTTAAATGTGTATTTATCTGCTTTGTGTCCATTGATAAAAATATCGTTCCCTTTTACTTTCAAATCATTATGCTCATAAGCATCGATAATTCGTCTGTACAATGGCAAGTTTTCGACAGTCAAATCAACTGTAACTCCTTTTTTCGGCATCCAGATCGGACCATAATTATCTAAACTCCAAGAATGAAAATATTTCTTGTTGTTAGGGAATAAAGTAGGGTCTTCAGGGTTTTTAACTTCTTCCAGTGCATCTTCGCCGCTTACTTCCTTGATCTTTTTTACTTGATCATCATTCAAGAAATAAACCATACCACGTCCATAGGCACTCTCCACTCCCCACTCTTCCAATTTTTTTCTGCTTATTTTCAAAGGTCTTCTTGCAATATACTTGAATTGTCTGTGTATAGGGGCTTTTTGCTTAACACCATCAATGTACAATTCCCTATCTATAATCTGAAGTGTATCGCCTGCTTGAGCAACACATCTTTTTATATAATGATCTTTTTTATCTACCGGTCTAACAATGATATCATGATTTTTAACCTTTGCCCTAAGTTCCGGATCGTATTTCAAATAATCATTAAGATTTTGATGAACTTGATTGTAAGAGTATGAACGTCTGGAAGTAAGGTATATACTATCACCGGCAGGCCAGTTAAAAACTATCAATTTGTTCCTTTCTACTTGCTCCAAGGGTTTAAACCTATAATATGGCAAACTGGGTTTTTTCAAATAAGATTCCGTATTAATAAATGGTATCCTGTTGTGCAACAGGGGAAACATCGCAATAGTCATAGGCGTCCTTATTCCATAGTGCGCTTTACTGACAAAAAGATAATCACCAACATTGAGCGAGCCCTCCATTGAGGGAGTAGGTATCACATATGCTTCGACAAGAAACATACGGATAAAAGCTGCTGCAAAAATAGCAAATGTCAGCGATTCAATCCATTCTCTCCATACCGGTCTTTTAAACGGATTATTAAGCATCAATTTATTATATTCTCTCGAATTTTTAGCTTTTCTATATTCCGCAAGTTTCGTATTAATCTCTTTTTCTTTTGCATATGCAGGCCATACATATTTTGCATCCTTGTCAAAAGCTATTAGAAAAAAAGCAATGGGGGCGTATAAAAATGCCAAAACAGTCCATTTGAAATCATATTTACCAAATGATTTAACCAAATCAATTGCCATCGATACAAAAGCAAATAGATTCACGATAGGTACAAAAAACCAAACAATCTTCCAGGTAGGTTTCCCTATTATCTTAAAGACCTCTATTAAATTTAATACCGGTACTAAGCCTTTCCACGCTTCAACATTTGCTTTTGGAAATAGAAAATACAGACTCACGCTGAATAGTATATAAAAAATCGCAATAAACACTAATAATCCCATATCTATATTGTATATTTTTAATAATTATATTTTAACAAACTGCAAAGTTAGTAAAAAATTGCAAAGGCATTTAATATTTATACAAGACAAGAAATTAATTCGACAAAGAAAGTCTATTTAGTGTCAGGTCGAAAACACATTAGTGCTACACACAAGACTAAATCTCACTCGGCTCAACGTGAATATTGATATCTATCTCCTTAAATTCCGCTTTAATCTCATCTTCAATCTCATCGCATAAATCGTGAGCTTCTTTCACAGAGGTTTCATTGGGAAACGATAGTATAAAATCCAAATATTTTTGCGAACCTGATTTTCTTGTACGTACTCTGCTGTACTTGGCCTTAGAATTCTGTCCCAACTTATTTTTAATAATATTATTGAGCCTTTCGATGTCTTCCTGCGGTAATTGAGCATCGACTAAGGGAGAAAATGCAGTATTCAAAAGCTGAAAAGACTCATACATTATAAGTATAGCCACCAGTATTGCAATCACGGAGTCTATCCAAATATACCCTGTAAGGTACAATAACACAAAGCCGATAGCAACCCCCAAAGAGGTATAAACATCGGTTTTGAGATGTAACGCATCCGCCTCAAGAGCTATTGAATCATATTTTTTTGCAACCGAATACAGCTTTCGTGACACAATAAGGTTAACGATCACTGATATGAGCATTACTATTATACCATAATGAATATTTTGAATATCAGACTTGTGAAGCAAACGATTGACAGCCTCATAGATAATCCACAGTGCTGCTACAAAAATAAGTAGTGCCTCTAAAACCCCTGATACATTTTCGTATTTACCATGACCATATGCATGGTCT
>JALVEE010000080.1 GCA_027008645.1 Saprospiraceae bacterium | reverse complement strand
TTGCTATGAAACAAAAATATACCGGCATGATCCCTTGTACTATGGCGCATAATCAGATAATTCCCGACTGAGGGTATTTTTGTGAATTTTCCTTCCATCAATACTTTACCCGGTGACAATTGTGTATAAACAACATTTTTTAAATCTCCATTGACACATCCTAAACTTCCTGTCTGTGGCGGTATGATATGGTTTTTATCAAGCTCGACTAACCATGAACCGGAAGATAATTTCCAATCGGCTTTCCAGCCTTCAGCAGCAAAAATAATTTTATCACCATATACAACATGGGGAAATTGAAAGGTATCTATACGCACCAAAATATGGCTTGAATCGGTTTCTAAAACTTTTGCTTCGGCAGTTAAAGGTTTGTCCCAATCAATATTGACATTTTGTATAGTGATATTTTCAGAATAATCCAATGTGAACGGTTGGATATGCCCGTGAAAAACAAAATCAGAACCTTGGGCATCTATGGTAATGTTTCTTTTATGCTCGAGGAAAACTGCCAATCTTTTGGGGTTTTCATCGTAGGTATTGGTCTCATAATAAACCTTGAGGTAATTGGAATCCGGATAAAAATCGTATCTGCCTTTTGGAAAAACTATCTTGACAGGCTCATCTCTCAATCCCTTTATTAGTTTATTGATTTTGGCGGTGATATTATGATTTGTATTGGGCTCTATCCCATAGTCAGACACATCAATAATTCTTGCACCCTGAAAAATGCTTGTAGTATGCTGGGGTGCACAAGCGATAAAAAGACTTGAAACCAAGCTAATCAAATAAAGCAGATTCATTTTAAAGAGGGCATGATTTTGCATTTAAATTGATATTTTTTATCCGTGAGTCTATATTTTTTAAGCGGTAGCGCTCCCCAGCTATCGTTCCCACCTACGCCCATCTGTTGTAAGTCCATAGAAAGCTGAGTCAAATCCCTTTCTTTTAATTCTGCTGCATGACGTTGGTCTTTTTTCAATCCATCGTCCAAATCAGAGGTCAAAAAGTGCAGTGCTGTGGTATTAAATAGTTTATCCGATGTGATTTCCAAGTTTACCTTGGCATTGGCTATCCTATACCACCTTATATCTGATTTATTGCCTGTCTCTTGAGGGCGGATATATGGATAATACTGCTGTTTTACCCTCTGGCGATAGATTCCGATTGGGGCACTTGTTTTTCTGTCCCAATAGTTCTCGTTTGGTCCTCTTCCGTAATACTCTATATTTTCAAATGACTTGGGAAGCACCATTTTTATTCCAAATCTCGGTAACATCGGTGTTTTTTTTGCAGGATTGATATCGATAGATTGGGTAATTGCCAAAACGCCTTTGTCATTCATTTCATACACTACTTTCAATTGGGCAAAAACACTATCCAAAAGATATATTGCCGTGACTTTATATGTATTATCATTTGTCTGCTTATATTCCAAATTTTTTAAGGGCAATTGTCCGGAATAATCTTTCCATACTTTCAATTTTTTCTGCAATCTCGCTCCAAAGTCATTGTCCGTTGGTGCTCTCCAGAAATTGGGGCGGACATAGTATCCTTTTTTCAGGATATCATTCCCTTTGTATTGATATTTTTTTAAAAATCCTGTCTTTTTATCAAAACCAAATAGTACGTCATCTGCTTCAAAATACAAATCATCTCCCTGCTTTCTCATGGATAATGGTCTATTGCCCTTGACAGAAATATCTTTTTTCCATCCTTCTTTTATTGGCAGTTGTTCTGTGGCAACAACAAAACCTTCAGGCAACAAAGCACAAGCTTCTTTCAGTGGGTAGCTGATATTCAAAAAAGCTTCATGATACGACTCATCAGGTAGTTTTACCGGCAAGCTAATGGTTTTCCCGGATTGAGGCGCCACATCAATGTTTGTAATCGTTCCTGAATCAACAGGACGTCCATCCACCAATAATTCCCATTGCAATCTAACATCAGAGAGGTCTTTAAAAAAGTTTTCGTTGTAGATTTCCAAGGCTGTTTTTTGCTGATTAGCCCATGATGTATGAATATTTTGATACACCTTTCTAACTTCAAATGCATGGGGATTGGGCTTGCGTTCCGGATTAAAAACACCATTATCCAAAAAGTTATTGTCACTTGGCAAGCCTTCACCAAAATCACCACCGTATGCAAATATCCTTGTTCCGTCTTCCTTGGTTTTGTATATGGATTGGTCAATCATATCCCATATAAAACCACCTTGGAGCACATCGTATTTTCGATAAATATCCCAATACTCTTTGAAGTTCCCCACAGAATTCCCCATAGCATGGGCGTATTCACATTGGATTAGAGGACGCTTGGAATCAGGATGCGCCTCCGCATATTCTTTAACACCTTTTGGCGAGCTATACATCGGGCACAGGATATCTGAATTCCAATCAAACGCCATGTTTTTTCCTTCCCAAGCACCTACTGTAGCTCTTTCGTATTGGATAGGTCTCGAAGAGTCCCTTTTCTTTGTCCACAGATATACCCTTTTGAAATTATACCCATTTCCCGCTTCATTTCCCATTGACCAAATAATGATAGAGGGATGATTCTTGTCGCGTTCCACCATGCGTTGCATTCGCTGCAAGTGCGCCAACTCCCAATTGGGTTGATTGCCAAGTGTTCTCGTAAGATTATAGCCCATTCCGTGAGATTCTATATTGGCTTCGCCTACCACATAGATTCCGTATTTATCACACAATTCATAAAAATACGGATCATTGGGATAATGAGAAGTACGTACGGCATTGATATTGAATTCTTTTAATGTTTTCAAATCTTGCTCCATACGGGTTCTTGAAATAGTCTGTCCGGTTGCCGGGTCGGTTTCGTGACGATCCACACCCTTGATTAAAATGGGCTTTCCATTAACCAATAATTGTCCATTTTTAATTTCTACCGTTCTGAAACCTACTTTTTGATGAATGACCTCTCTGACTTTCCCATTTTTATCAAGTAAAAATAATTTCAAAGTATATAAATAAGGTGTTTCAGCCGTCCATTTATTGGGTTTTTGTACTAAAAATGAAAATGTAGTATGCTCATTTATTTGATTTACTCTTACATTTTTCTCTTCAACGACTTTCCCCATATCATCTGTTAATTGCACTAAAAACCGATGCTTGTCTTTTTTAGAGACACCGGCAAATTTTGGTTTGACCTCTAAGGTTCCATTCAAATAGTTAGCATCTAAAAAGGGGGTGACCTCTACATCTCTTAAGTGTATTTTTTCCCTGGCAAATAAATATGTTTCCCTTGTGATACCGCTCATACGCCAAAAATCTTGGCATTCCAAGTACGAACCATCACTCCAGCGTTTTATTTTTAATACAATCAAGTTCTTTCCGGACTTTATATAAGGAGTAATGTCAAATTCCTGAGGCAATTTGCTGTCTTCTCCATAGCCCACATATTGTCCATTGACCCAAACTTTTAAGTTTGATTTTGCTGCGCCAACATGCAAAAAAATCTTTTTTTTCTTCCAATTATCAGGAATATTAATCGTTTTTCTGTAAACACCCGTAGGATTAATTTTGACTGGTACTTTTGGGGGATCAATCTCAATAAGATACTTAAACTCATAGGGCTGATTCACATAAATGGGATATCCGTAACCATTGACTTCCCAGTTGGCTGGTATTTTGAAATCGTCCCAAGAGCTGTCATCAAAACCGGTTTTTTCATATCCTTCCGGTAAGTTAGACGCACTCTCCTGCCAATTGAACTTCCAAGTGTTGTTCAAGTCAATATAGTTTTGGGATTTGCGCCAATCGTTTTGCTCTGCCAGTCTCTCGTTTTCATACACGTAATAGGAAACGTGCATGGGTTCACGGTTGTCTTCATTTTTCTTTTCGTCCAACCAATACGGCTTTTGTCCTTGTGAAAACCCCGAAAAAAAAACTGTCAATAAGAAACAAAAAAGGAATTTATATTTTATCATTTCTAAATATATTTTTGAATGGTTTGACTACTTAAATATTTTTAATTTTTGCTAAACTAAAACCACAACATATGATTAGCAATATCGGTCACAAATTTAATATTTTACATAGAAAAACTGCATAGGTGCATTTCATTTTTTCACTTTTTTACAAGAAGTTTTGTTGATGTGTTTAATATAGCGTACCTACGGCACGCATTTTAGTTAGTATTGATTTTTTCATTTCTCACAAGAAATCCTATCGAGGTGGGCAATATTGTGTTCATTCGGCACGCATTTTAGTTGCTAAAGTTTTTTTTCATGCTTTATGCCTCACGGTACATTGATACAGTATGGTG
>JALVEE010000079.1 GCA_027008645.1 Saprospiraceae bacterium | reverse complement strand
CTATTTTACAGCTAAAAAAGCCGGACAATTGATAAACCAATTAGGTGTTGCAGATGTAATAAGCCCTGAAGCTTATAGCGATGACCTTGATGTGTATGGAATTGAATTGAATTACAGAAACGCAGATAATGGAGGATTTGAGTTATTCCAAAACACTCCGAATCCATTTAGTAATGAGACAGTGATATCTTTTGAGATTCCTGAGTCAGGTATGGTTACAACTACTGTTTACGACGTGACCGGTAAAGTAATCACACAAAAATCAAGTAATTTTGAAAAAGGTAAAAATTCTGTTAAAATGAGTAAAGATGATTTGAATAATGTTTCCGGAGTATTGTACTACAAAGTAGAATTCGATGGAGATGTTGCTATCAAGAAGATGATTCTTCTTAATAAATAGAAACAAATCATTAAAAAATTTAGCCTTTATCCGTAATTTTGCAGCGGATAAAGGCTTTTTTGTATCTTTATTTTAAAATATTATTAGAAATATTGATATTATTTGAATTTTGGCACAGTTATTACTATTAATAAAGATGAACTTATAAATATAATTCATACTTTTGTAGAATTATTTTATTGGTTCGATTTTGATATTTTAGTGATGCGCTATTAGATTGATTTTTGAAATTAAAAATTTTATAATGATGAAAAAATACATAATTATTGTATTACTGTTTTTTAGCCAGTTGGCTACGTATGGAGCAGATCCTTTCGAAATGTACTTTGAAACTAAAACCTCTAATGCTAATTCAGTTGAAATAGATGTTAAGGTGAAAGACTTCAAGGATGTTTATAGTTTCCAGATGTTTATTAAGTGGGATTCGACTGTTTTGAGATATGATACTATAACTTTTGTGAATCCTGCTATTAGTAGTGGATTTATTGTAGAAGGCGGTTTGAGAGCTGATCTTCTTTCTGCAGGGCCGGATGCTTTAGATGCAACAACTTTGTCTGATGACGATGTGTTATTTACTGTTAGGTATCTGTATTTTGGAAGCCCATGTGATGAAACAAGTTTATCTCTTTTTGATATTGATAGCGGCCATAGAAATCTTGTCACATATGATAAGAATAATGAAATTTTGGAAGGACCTATAAGAGGAACAGATACAGTAGTAAAGATTCCCGGTGATAATTGTGGTGAAGGGGGAAATAAATGTAAAGGTTTTACACTTGATGTTGAACATAGATATGCTAAGCAAAACAAAGAGGTATGTGTAAAAATTAAAGTTGATAGTTTTATTGATATTGAAGCATTGCAATTTAGGTTAGTATGGGATACTACTATAATCTCATGGGTAAAAATCAAAGATAACTCAAACTGGGCAAAAATTCATGGTGCTAGTGTAGTTACAAACCCCAAAAACGGTGCCTTTATATATGTAATGGTCTCCCCAAGTAAGCCTTTGACATTGCAGAAAGGGGCTTCATTGATAGATTTGTGTTATCAGGTTAATCCTGATGCAAATGATGGAGATAAAAGTCCAATAAAATTTGTGGATAGTGAGGATCTTACTTTTGAAGTGACAAGTGCCTCCAATGATTTCACAAATGTATGTTTGAAAGACGGTAGTGTAACCGTAGGTGAAATATTGCAAACAGTGACTTTTAAGGGGACAAACGAAGTGGCGGATAAAGCTGAAAAAACATGTGTGAATATAACAGCTAAACAATTTACAGCTATTGAGTCCTTTCAAATGTATATTGACTGGGACGATAAAGTGATTGATTTTACAGGTATCGGTGATGTTAATAAAATAGGAATCAGCTATGATCCTACAAATTCAGGTGCGGGAAACATTCTCAGAGATGGTAATAATGCTTTATCTATAAGTTGGGATAATGCAATTGGTATTACTGTACCGGATGATGATACTTTATTCCAATTGTGTTATAATACGGTTGGTGATTGTGGAGATAACTCTGCGGTTGAAATAAAAGATGGTCCGGGAATCAGTATAGAAGTTACAAGTACTGTCAATGGAGAAGATGTATCATTAAATCATACAGAAATACCCGGTAGTGTGGATATAGTTTGCGCTGTGGGAATTGACACTATTACCACCAAAGATGTTGAATGTAATGGTGATTCCAACGGGAGTATTTATATAAAAATGAAATGTGGAACATGTAATTATACTTTTAAATGGAGTGATGGTGCTACGGGACCTTCCAGAAATGCATTGACCGCCGGAATTTATAAAGTTACAATCACAGATACTGACTCAAATGAAACAACTGAGGCAACGGTGACTATTAATCAGCCTGATCCATTAGTAGTAACAGGAACAACTTCTCCTGCCGGTTGTGATGGTGGTTCTATTAAATTGGATGTAAGCGGAGAAACTCCTCCATATACTTTTGTGTGGAGCAATGGAAGTACTACAAAAGATATTACCGGTGTCGCTCCCGGCCCCTACTCTGTTAAGGTCACTGACGCTAAAGGTTGTGGAGAGGTTAATAAGTCATTTACTGTTGCCTCCAGCGTGCCTGATTTGGTGATAGCAAAAGGCGAAGTTCAAAATGTAGCATGCCATGGAGGAGAAGATGGTGGAGTATCTATTGCCGTTTCGGGCGGATGTGACCCTTATACAATTAAGTGGAGCAATGGGGTAAATGACGAGCAAGTCTTGACAGGGCTAAAAGCCGGAGACTATAGTGTGACAGTAACGGATTCTAAAGGAACTGAGAAAGTTACTAATTTTACTGTAGGTGAGCCTGCTGAATTGGTTATTACAAGGGATAACAGTGCTCCCATAACTTCTGTAGATATAACTGTAACCGGAGGTACTGAAGGATATACATATAGTTGGACAGGACCTGCCGGATTTGCAGGAAGTACTGATGAAGATTTGTCAGGACTGACTGTAAGTGGAACATATACCGTTGAGGTGACGGATGCTCATGGATGTACAAAATCAGAATCTTTTGATGTGATAATAGAAATAAACCCAATATCAATAACCGATTTGGAGATAAGTGATTTCAATGGTTTTGGTGTGAAATGCTATGGAGATTGTACAGGAACCGTGGATGCTACAGTTATTGCAAATCCTACATGGCAAGTATATCTAAATGGTGAAGCAATTACGCTTCCTTATTCAGGATTATGTGCGGGAACTTATACCTTGAAAGTGGAAGATAGTAAAAATTATACCACTGAGACTACGTTTGAAATAACAGAACCTGATGAATTGACAGTCGAAGCAGATCAAATAGATTGTACAAATAGTGGAAAAGAAGAAGGACGTGTTAGTGTGACTGTGGATGGTGGATTATCACCTTATACATATTATTGGGGAAAAGGCTTTGACGATTCTCCCGAAATTACAGACTTGCCAAAAGGTAAATATTCAGTTAAAGTAACTGACGCAAATGGTTGTAGTGTATTGTCAGAAGACTTAAAGGTTGATGACTGTGACAGAAGTGATTGTTACAAAGGTTCTTCTATAATATCACCAAACGGAGACGAATTCAATGAGTACTTCCTCATTAAGTGTTATGAAGATTTTCCGACAAATGAACTTATAGTTTATGATAGATTAGGAAACAAAGTCTTTGGGCAATCTAATTATGACGGTACTTGGAATGGATTGGATTTGAATGGAAAACCTCTTGTTGAAGGTAGCTATATGTGGGTGTTTTTAGGATATGATGAGAATAATAATAAGAGTATCTATAAAGGTACCGTAACAATATTGAGATAATTTATTAATATTAGAAAAATAAATTTTAAACAGATGAAACGAGCATGAATTTTATTAATCATTAAATACACAAAAGTGTATGATTAAAATGAATTCATGAGAGTTCCTGAATGTTTTATAAATTTTTATTATTTTATTACAAAATGAAAATTTTAAACAGATGAAAAAGATATTATTATCAATAGTTTTTGTTTTTGTGTTTGCTTATATCGGACAAGCACAGAGCAGATATATTTATACGCAATATTTTGTCAATCCCGTATTGATTAATCCGGGTGCAACCGGTTATAACGGAGGTCAAAATTTGCTGTTGAATTACAGAAATACTTGGGCTTCTTTTCCGGGATCGCCAAGGACTTTTAGCTTTTCATACGATGGTATGGTTGCAGACAAGGTTGGTTTAGGTGCATTTGTTATGAGTGATACTTATGGCTCCTTGCAAACTACAAAAGGGCAACTTTCCTACTCATATAATCTCAAAGGAAAGGACTATGATTTTGGTCTTGGTTTTACGACAGAGTATTCAAAATACAGTTTGACAGGAGGAGGTTTCGGCTCTGACGGTAATGATCCGAAGATCATAGAGAGAAGAGA
>JALVEE010000078.1 GCA_027008645.1 Saprospiraceae bacterium | reverse complement strand
ATTGTCAAACATTTTACCATCTTCTTTTAATACTCCGTAATAAGCTACTTCGACTTTATTTCCTTTCTCCACTTTTGGACCATTACCTTTTTCGTTGATATAAAACTCAACTCCGTTTTCTGTTTTTTTAATATTCGAAGCCAATTTCCCCGCTTTGTAGTCATCAAGAGTTCCTGCTACTTTCTTCGCTATTTCAGCTTCAACCACTTTTGCTCCTTCCAATTTTTTCGCTTGTTTAGCTTTTTCTTCAGCTATTTTTTTATCCATTGCAGCTTTGTCAAGTATTTCTTCCGCTTTAATTAAATAGATTAGTGTATCTATGCCTTCTAAGCCCGGACTTCTTTTATCTCCGGTAATCGGCTTTTCCATTTTTACGCTATCACCTTCTGAAAGAGTATAAATCATTTCGATGACAGGGATTGTTGTACTATCGACAGCCTTGATTTCTTCTTTAGCCCAAGAAGCTTCATCGGTTCTTTCTACTACAGTTTTACCGTTATTGCCTTTAACAACCAGACTGAAAAGGATAAAATCTCCTATGTTTCCTTTTTTACCTTTTCCTTTTTTTAATACGGTGTATTCCTTGCCGCTTTGTTTTAGTTTAACTACTTTACTAGTTCCATTGTCACTTGTTTTACAAGCTCCGAGCAATACTGCGGCGAGTAATACAATAATTGAATATTTCATTTTTTTGATGTTTTATAAATTAATAAATGATTATAATATTTGATGTAATTCTATGTAAAATACCAAATCGGCATCGGGTGGAATAATTGGGGCTTTCCCTTTTTTCCCAAATCCTAATTTTGCAGGAATAAAAAAGACTGCTTTCATCCCTTGGTTCATTAGCTGAAGAGCTTCATCCCATCCGGGAATAACTTGTCTCGCCCCTACAATTAGCCCAATATCTTTGTCTCTGCCAAAGGAATTCTCGAATGCATTGGCATCTTTTTGTGTCATACCGTAAAATCCTATTTTTACTTTTTGTCCTTTTTTAGCAAAATCCCCTTTTCCTTCTTCTAATACAATATATTTTATTCCTGATTTAGTCTTTTTTAATTTTCCTTTCAGTTTTCCCTTGTTATAATCATCCCATGCTTTCATTATGGTTTGATCAACCGCTATTTGTTTGATTCTGGCTTCTGTTTTTTCCGCTTCTTCTTTCAAGTATTCATCTTCCACTATATCTCTCATCTTAGCTGAGTCCAAAATATCATGTACTTTTAATTCAAAAATGAGAGTATCGGAATTTTTCAATTCAGCATTTTTTTCATCTTCGGATAATGGGATATAGAGTATTGCGCTATCTCCTTTTGTAAGATTGTACAGTACCTCGGCAGCAGCAGTCAAATCTTTTAAGAAAACAGTATCTTTTACTACTTGTTCCCTCAAGAGTTCATCCTTTTTTCTTTTATCTACAAATACCTTATTGTGATTGTCTTTGAGTAAGACACCGTATTGAATATATTCACCCGGTTTTGCTTTTTGACCGGTATTATTCCCGATTATTTGGTATTGACCTTTATTGTATTTAAGTCCTTTGAACTTGCTGCTTTTGTTTTTGCAAGCGACAAAACTAAGTGAAATGAATAAGATGATTGAGAGTATTCTCATTAATTATTGGTTTAAGCTTTTATATAAAAAGGTAAAATTGATTTGAATTTATTAACAACTGTATCTAATTTTGCATATGCATGACCTCCCGCTGCATTCTTATGACCTCCCCCTTTGAAATTGTCTCTAGCCAATTCCTGAACAGAAATATCTCCTTTTGAACGCAAAGAAAGCTTAACTATTGTGGGTTGTTCGGTGATTAATGCGGCTACTTTGATATTATTCATCATAAGTATATAATTGACCAGTCCTTCTGTGTCTCCTCTTTGAATATCAAAATCTTGATAATCCTTTTTTGTCAAGGTAATAATACCCGTATGAAATTCGGGAATAATCTCCAGCCTTTTATTCAGTGCATGTCCCAGTAATCTGATTTGTTTTTCCGAATGACTATTGTGAATTTTGTTTTGGATATAGTTTAAGTCCAGATTGTATTTCATCAATTCAGAAGCCACATGAAATGTTTTTGAAGTGGTACTGTACCTAAAAGAACCGGTATCGGTAATCAATCCTGTCATTATGCATTTGGCAATATCTTCATTCATATGTTTGTTGTCATCAAGCTCATCTAAAAATTCAAAAATCAATTCCGAAGTGGAACTCGAACTTGTATCGGACAATACGTAATCAGCAATCGGTTCAGGGTCGATATGATGATCGATATGCACTTTGGGAATCTTTTTATCAATAATCAATTCTCCAATCTTATCAATCCTGTCAAGACTGCTAAAATCTAAGAAAAACATCATCTTTGCATGTTCGATTATTTCATTTACTTTTTCTTTTTCAAAATCGAATATGACAACCTCATCTGTTTTTGGCAAAAAAGTGTAAATAGAAGGAAATTCACTTGGGAATATGATTTTTACCGAATGCCCCATCTTCTCCAAATACAGCTTCAAAGCCATAGAAGAACCCAATGCATCTCCATCAGGATTTCTATGGGAGAAAATGGCTATATCTTTAGGCTGCGATAGCTCTTTTTTTAACAATTCAATTCCTTCCATTCTAAATAAGATAATTCATATATTGGTTTAAGGGCGCAAAGGTAAGAAAAAAAATCAAAACCATTCAGTCATCCCCCTATCATTTTTCGTGACAAAGTGGAGAATAATTATAAGGGGGAGAGCAGAGCTTTTGTGGTTTACCCTGTGAAATCAACGAAGTATTTCACTGGGGGATGGATGAGGGGGTAGATGTGCCGAGAATCAAGAAAATTAAACTTTAATGCGAAAAAATGAAATGTACAATATTGTTTTTTTTATTGATTTTTCTTGCAAAATCAAGATCCCTCGAAGGGGCAGGGCTGGACAGTTCTGCAACACTTGCCCATTAATCCCTTAAAGGGGAAATCCACACGCAATTTCAAGGCATTGATAAAGTGCGGGTTGATGCACCTCCTTTAGGAGGCTGGGAGGCGAGTATAGCAAAAGCAATATAGAACTGTCCAGCCCTGCCCGGAGGGGATAAACGTGAATAGCCGCCGGTGAAACCGGTGGTAATTGTGTCTGTTGGCTACAACTCCAAATGGAGTTGAATGTAATACATTGATTAAAATAAATAGACTTTTATTGGGACTGTTAGTATTTTGCAATAAAAAATATCTTGTGAAAAAAACGATAAAATTAAAAAATGAAATACATTTGTTTTCAAACATGTATTTATTGTATAATTTGCTATCTTAGCACTTTGGGAATTGATAATGTTTTATACTAATTTTTTGAACATGCAATTAAGTCATATATTATTTTTGGATATCGAGACTGTTTCTACGGCAAAAAAATTCGATGATCTCAGCGCTGAATTTCAAGAATTGTGGAAGAGAAAAAGCAGGTATTGGCTTAAAGAAGAAGATGAGGAATCTGCGGCTGAAATATACAAAGACAAGGCGGGAATCTATGCTGAGTTTGCTAAGATTGTATGTATTTCAGTTGGTTTTATTACAAAAGATAATGATATTAGAATAAAATCTTTCTACGACGATGATGAAAAGATTGTTCTGTCACAATTTTCAGAATTGCTTTCCAATCATTACAACAATCCGTTGAAGCATCAACTCTGCGGGCATAATATCAAGGAATTTGATATCCCTTTTATATGTAGAAGACTTATTATAAACAATATGCCAATCCCGGCGATTCTGGATGTAATGGGCAAAAAACCTTGGGAGACTAAGCATTTGCTTGATACTTTGGAAATGTGGAAATTCGGTGATTACAAAAACTATACTTCTCTTAATCTGCTGGCAAATGTTTTGGGAATAAAATCTCCTAAAGATGATATTGACGGTAGTCAGGTAGGAAATGTCTATTGGGAAGAAGGTGATCTCGAAAGAATCAAAGTGTATTGTGAAAAAGATGTAAAAACAGTAGCCAAAGTCTATCTTAGAATCTTGAATTTGCCCGGAATTAATGAGGAAGAAGAGTAGGATTTATACCTTGAATTTTCTTTTCCATCTATTGGATTTATAATAACTAAAGGAAAGGCTTATACCTACAGCCCAACCAATCGGAGCAGCCCACCAAACAGCTGTTATGCCCCATACATCCGACATAAAGTATGCAAAAGGAACACGTACTATCCACAATGCAATAAGTGTGATAAACATCGGGACAATGACGTCTCCCGCTCCTCTCATCACAGCATTGATCGAAAACAAAGCGGAAAACAAAATATAAAATGAACTGATTATTGTGAGATATTGTACTCCATAAGCTATCACTTCCTTGTCTTTTGTAAATAAGCCCATCAGATTTTCTCCAAAAAGATGAAATATTATTGTGATAAATAGAGAAATTGAAACCGACATCAATATGGTGGTATATAATCCTTTTTTCACTCTGTCTATTTTTCCCGCGCCGAGATTTTGACCTACGAATGTAGATAGAGCACTGGCGATATTTATCGAAGGCATTATCGCAAGTGAATCCAGTCGTAATGCGGCAGAATAAGCCGCAATTACCTTAACTCCAAATTTATTGACAATACTAAAAAGAGCCATCATTCCAAGAGAAAAGAGAATATGCTGAACTCCGGAAGGCAACCCGATACTTATAGATTTTTTGAATATTTCTTTGTCAAATACAATGCCTTTTATATGGAAATTTAGCATTTTATTATTTCTTAGATACACAATGGCAGCGATATAAGCCAAGCCTTGAGAAATGATAGTTGCCCACGCTACAGATGATATTCCATATTTGAGGTAACTAACAAAAAATATATCCAAAATTATATTGAGAACAGAGGAAAAAATCAATAAATACAAAGGGGTTTTCGAATCACCTACACCTCTTAGCGTTGCACTGATATTTCCAAAACCAAAAAAGAAAGGAAGACCGATAAGATAGACATTAAGATATGAAGTAGCAAGGGGAATCACATCAACCGGTAATTTCATAATCAAAAAAATCTTATCACTAAAAGCTATTCCCAGTAAAGCAAAAGCTATCGAAAAGAAAGTAATGAAAATATTCATTGTATCAACCGTCCTCCTTACTTTATTATATTGTTTTGCTCCAAAAAAATGTGAAATTGTGATAGTCCCTCCCATTGTGACGCCAAAACCCAATGATATCAATAGAAATATAATCGGAAAAGAAGCGCCTACTGCTGCTAAAGCGTTATCACCAAGGTATTTTCCCACAACCATACTGTCAACAACATTGTACAATTGCTGGAATATATTGCCTATCAGCATAGGCAAGGCAAAGAAAAATATACGGGAACTAACCTTTCCCTGTGATAAATCTTTTAACATATGAATATTAACATTGAGACGGTGCTTATGTTTAGATAATATTGGGTTTTAAAATAAGAAATAAAAAAACACTTTCCCTTATCAAAAGGAAAGTGTTTTTGTGTTAAACTTTTAATTTCTACATATTGTTTTTCCTATCCAGCCTTTTTACATAAACTTTGTCATAAAAGACCAAAGCTAAGAATGTAACAATACCGATCCCTACAAATATCCATAATATCTGATTTGGGTGATAAGAATTCCATAAATGTGTCACAAAATCATTAGCTGACATATGCGATTTTTCAGCTACTTGTTGGATATATTCATTTTTTGTGATTGCAGGAGCTACATCTTCTAGAGCATTACCTGATTTGTCAACAACTTTGAAACCTGATTTTGCGAAATAGTGAATCAAGTGATTGTTTTTATCAACCATTTCAAAACCTTTTGACAAAGCTTCTTTTTGCGCTAAAGTTATTTTTGCAGACATACTACCATATATACTACCTGATATCCACCCTGCAATTTTGTTGCCTACAAAAACCGGTAAGAAGTAAGTCCCCATATATAGAGCTTCCTTGCCTTTGGGAGATATTTCTGCAATATATGCCGAAAACTTAGGGTTTGCAGTCATTTCACCGATAGCAAAAATGATAATACCCAGGATTATAAACAAGCCGTCTCTGAAATAAAAAGTCAAGCCTATTCCAAGGGAAACAATGATAAAGCCAATAATCATAGCATTAACGGGTTTCCATTTAATGATGATATAGGAGATCAACATTTGTAATATGATAATGGCAAATGCATCGAGATTTACCAATAGTTCAGGTTTTGCTATTGCTTCTTTTCCATCACTTATTAGCGAAGCCAGTATTGGAGAAAAACTGTTTACACTATCGAACAAATGTTCCAAATCAACCCAATCCTGAATAAACTTAGGTAATGTATAGAATAATTGGTTGAACAAAGTCCAAAAACCTATCATTATTATCAAAAGAACAGTCAGTTTTGAATCCTTTAAAGCTTCCCATATATTGGCAAATGATTTTTTTATTGTATCACCTATACTATTACCTGATTTTTCGATTTTATCTTGTTTGAAAAAGAAGATATTAAAAAGCAAATTTACTAAGATGACGCCTGTTGCCATATGAAATGCAATTAACCAATTGGATTCCCCTCTCAATTTTCCTACTATAAAAGGTCCTATCCATCCTCCAATATTGACCATCATATAAAAAACGCCAAATCCCATTGATGAATTGCTCTCATCTGTCGTAGTTGTTACTATTGCAGAAGCCACCGGCTTGAACATTGCAGCACCTATGCCGAGAAACAGAAATACAAAGTAAAATGCCCAAAACGAATGGACATAACCAAGAGTACCATATCCGATAGCAAGCATTACAAAAGATATAATCAAACTCTTTTTATATCCTATTCTATCGGCAATCGCTCCGGTTATTAAGGGTAAAAAATACAGAAGTGCTGTTATATCCCCAATGATTTTTCCACCTTGGTCATCGGTAAATCCAAGCCCTTTTACATCTTTGGATGCTACCAAATAAATAGCTAATATTGCAAACATTCCATACCAAGCAAAACGCTCCAATAATTCAAAAACACTAGCCATCCAAAATCTTTTTGGAAATGACTTCATCAGCTCTAAAAAACCTAAACTTTTATTCTCTTTATTCATATTATTTTTGTTTAATTATACATGCATAAGTTGTACGGCAAAATCCAAAACCAATCAAGAAAAAACCTTGTTAAGATCAATTATTAAATTGATAGGATTAAGCAATCTTAATGTATCCCTTTCATCGCTTTGTTCAACAATGGTGAAAGAGCCAAAACTATAAGTCCTGACCCCAGCATTACCCAAGTAATAAACGGATACAACTCTATATCATATCCTTTTTCATTCAATCCGTGGAGTATTGATTCAAGAACTCCCGCCAAATAATTTCCGGCAGCAAAACTCGCCATCCAAAGTCCCATAACAACAGAACCCAATTCTGCCGGAGCCAATTTTGTAATCATAGATAATCCTATAGGTGAAAGCATTAATTCTCCGAGTGTTAATACTATGTAAACTACTACTAACCACATTGGAGAAACCAAGTTACCACCTTCCGCTTGATTTGAAGCAAAAGTCATAATCCAAAATGCCAATGCTCCAAGGAACAATCCCAATGCAAATTTGACCGGAGTACGCGGATTCAATTTCATAGCATCCAATTTCAACCACATTACTGAAAAAATAGGAGCAAAAATCAAAATTGCAATAGGATTGACATTTTGAAACCATGAGGCAGGGATTACCGGACCTTGAGACAAATAACTTAGAATAGCAAGAAAAGCAAAAACTAAGGTTCCAACCAAACTGTATTTACCAATTTTTTTTGTTGAAGCGACTTTGGCTTTGTCATCGGAATATATACCGACATAGATAGTATAAACCCAAATTAAAAGAGAGACCAAGGCTATTATACCCCAGAATTTAAGGTTTATTCCTGTGAAAAAATCAGGTAAGTGAAAGCCTGATAACTGCCTGTCGGTATTGTCTTTTGCAAATAAATTGAATGTTCCTCCGGCTTGTTCAAATCCGGCCCAAAATGCAATATTGAAAAAAGCAAGAACGAGAATTACAACCATACGACTCCATTCACTTGCACCATGTGTCCCTTTAACAATGATATATAATAATCCCAGAAATATAGCAGCAAATCCAATATAAGTTAAAATGTCAGTTATATTGTCCGGCAATTTTCTCCATACCCACATTATAATAAAAGTAACAACTATCAATCCGATAGCATATAAAACAATATCTTTCCAATCTTTTGCCCCTAAAACATTACCGTTTTTGTAATTTGGAGGCAATCCTTTGTCGTCCAAGGAGCTTTCATGAAAATACATCCATACTACTCCAAGTAGCATTCCTATTCCCGCTGAAAGATAGCCATATCCCCAAAAAACATTTTCACCTAAAGCCCCGGCTATGAATGGTCCCAATATTGCGCCAAGGTTGATTCCCATATAGAATATATTGAATGCGGAATCTTTCCTGGGGTCATTGTCATCATAAAAATCACCTACGATAGTCGAAATATTAGGTTTGAAAAATCCAT
This sequence comes from Saprospiraceae bacterium, assembly GCA_027008645.1. Lineage (GTDB taxonomy): Bacteria > Bacteroidota > Bacteroidia > Chitinophagales > Saprospiraceae > JADJGA01. Next base: position 6,019 of record JALVEE010000078.1, on the reverse strand, counting down.
TACCGATAATCAATACTCCAAGACCGAAATTGAAAAGTACAAGTCTTGTTTCAACATCCAACGATGTTCCGAGAAATGAACTGGATGCTAATAAAAATTGACCGACTGCCATGACCAATCCGCCTATGTAAACTGTTTTTCGTTTTCCAAGGAATTTATCAGCAACCCAACCTCCCAGTATTGGAGTCAAATATACCAATCCTGTAAATACGGCATAGATCTTTAACGCAGCGTCTCTATCCAGTCCAAATCCCCCATTTACCAATTCTGCTGTCAAATACAATGTTAGTAATGCACGCATTCCATAATAACTGAACCGTTCCCACATTTCGGTTGCAAATAATGTGTACAACGCTCTTGGATGTCCTTGTTTTTGTGAACTCATAATGATATTTTTAGTTTAAATTAAATATTTAACAAATCTACTCAATCTTTTTTGCTTTGCGTCTTATCAAAATGTTAAGGATTACTTAATTATTGTTAAAACACAAAAAAAGACTGCGCAATGTAATACAAATTATTAATATATTGGGAAAAAATGTATGCAAAATTTTAAAATATGGATTTGCTTCGATTTTTATTCCAGGGCTATAATACCAATTTAACTCTCAAATGACGCATGTATTCCATTTTAATTTTCCAATATTTTCGTTAAAAATACTCGACGTAGCTATGGCTATGCCTGCGTTTTTTAACTCAATCTTGAAAAATTATTTCTATAATACTTATACGACATATGAAAGTTAATTTGGTATAAACTGTAAATAACTCATTGTTTCAAGCAGTGTTTACTCGTGTATCACAAGATTTATTACAATTGGGAACAATAGTTGAGAGAATAATTTAAAAGCTTAAATGTATAGAGTTTAGATTAATTAAAAAACTTACTTTTTTCAAAATTCCCCCGCTTTTTTCCCTGTAAATATCTTCGATTTCTTTGGAGTTGACAATGGGCAAATATATTTCAAAACTGTTTTTCATAATCTGAAATACCAAACCGGAACTGTACAAAAATTTATTGGAATATCCCTCGCTGATAAACGGTAAATCCCCGTAAATGCCAAGATCCAAATATGGCTTGATAAAGAATTTGAAAGGTAAATCAATAACAATATTTGCAGACATCACATAACTATTGCTTTGTCCGATTCTAAAAGATGAACCTAAAGCTGTCTTAAACCCACCCGTGTTCATCATCAACTGCCTTGACCAAAATCCGTCCTGCTCAGCTCTGTCAATAAAATAATGTTGGTACCCATAGTCATTTTCGGCATAACCTATTAAGCTCAATGTACCGAGATTTGTTCCGGTACTCATTCTGTTGGTATTGAATAAGTATGTCGCACCATATAGTCGTATATTGAGAAATCTATCCTTTTTGTACATATATCCGGAATTGATAGTGGCATTGAACATCAAATATTGTTCTTTGTCATAATATTTATAAATCTGATGTTCAAGCCCTATTCTAAGCGAAATAGGTGTTATTGTATTACCGGCTTTTGTTGTGAAAGACAAATTGTTGATGTATCTGTTGTAGTTCTTTACTCCATCTGCTGTGAATTCCTCATCCGATATATAGGAAAACATATACTGTAGCTTGGTATTTTTGCATTCACTTTTTCCAAAATTGATATTGACATAAGGTGAAATTCTGCTGTATTTTAGATTGAAGTCTTTATTTGGGTTATAAAACCGGTGATATCTTCTGGCATTGATGCCTAAGTCCATTGTTTTACCTTTGTAAGGTAATCTTAATGTTCTGCGATAATCTATATCTCCAACAAGGGATTTTGACCTAAACCCATAAAGCATTGCCAATTTGTACTCATAACTAAAGTATGAGCTTCCTGTCAAAAATAGACCTGCCATATATCCATCATTGTAATTGTATCTTATTGAGGGTAATACAAAATTTGTTGGTTTTTCCTTTTTGTAAAAACTTAGCCAGTTAGGGAAATGAAAAGAATTTTTAAGTTTAAACCTTGTTTTTAGTTTTTTGTTTTTATAGTAGAGCTGATTGGGGTCAATCTCTATTTTGTCATAATCCTCTTTGGACAAACTTATTTCTTTCTCCCCTTTGAATCCCTCTACAAATTGTGAGTAAACCAAAGAATCGTTTTTAAATCCGCCGATCTCCAAAGGAATAGCATATTTCCCCTCATTTTTTATCCTTAAAATATAGTCTGACTTTGATTCATTGACATCAACGATAGAGTATCTAAAGGGGTTGGGGTCAGCAATAAGCCCATCAAAGAACCAGTTTAGATCTTTTTTAGTGTTTTTTTCAAAATAATTGCGGATTATATTGCTATTGATATGTTTGTATTTCCATTTACTGACAAAAGATTTTATCAATTGGTTAAAATTATCTTGACCAAGATATTTTTTTAAATAGTTATATGAAAGTGCCGGTTTGAAACTTAAAAACAATCGTTTTTCTTTTCCGGTTTTGAGATCTAATAAAGTTTGTGAACAAGATTTATAATTAATCAGATTACTCAATTCAGATTTCTTATAATCCATTACATGTTTTTCAAAGGGTTTGCCAAATTGGGTTAGATAATCCATGTGATAAAATGAACTTAAACCATGACTGATCCATGGAAACTTGTATTTGTTAGAGTTTAATGAATTATCTATTACTTGAGCTGCAATTAAATGACCGGTTATTCTTAAAGCCTTATTCGATCGATAATGTTTCTTTGGAATTGTGATAATGTTTGAGTGAATATGATAATCGTCAATAGCTTTGGAAATAACAATATCCAAGTCGTTCGTTGGATAAAAACCTAATTGAGTATAGTAGAATTTTATAGTCTTAGTAGCCTCCTCAAACAAACCGGCGATTTTCTTTTGCTTTAATCTTGAGTCATAATACACACTCAATTGAACGTCATTATCCTTGTCCAATTTCACAATACCTCTTTTTATAAGCAGATTTGGACTTGTAAACCAAGCGAAATCAGTTATGTCTTTAGCGGTAAATTCCAGTGTTTTGTATTCTTGATTCAGCGATGAAAACACAGATGAATCAGTTTGTTTATTTATTATATTTTGATTGAGAAATTGTTTTTCTTTTTCTGATGTTAATTTACCTGATGAACTTACAATAAAATTTTCAGGTATTCTGATACTTACATTATAATCGCCATACTCTGAGAATAGAAGATTTTCAGTAGCCTTTTCTTCAATATTCCAACCGTTCTCATCATAGACTAAAACTTTGGGATACCAATTAGTCATAAGGAAGCTGTTTTTTGCATAGCCAAAACCATTAATATTTTTTGGTATTTTTAGTTTGTACTTTATTTTGAATTTAAATTTGTCATTAGCTTTTATTGGAGATTTGAGATGTACTTTTACTAAGGTTTTGTCTTGATTTGCATATTCCCAATCCAAAGGTTTATTGTCTATAGAAATATTGAGCTCATTATATCCTCCCAATTCAATATCTTTCGCAAAATATAAGCCGGTCTCTTCTTTTTCTATCAATTCAGCAGCTAATTTTGTAGTATTGGATTTGAATTCATTTGCATAAAGATAGAGATAGAGATCATTCAGTTCCACACTTGAATTGTTTGTATAACTGATTTCCATATCCCCATCTAAGGTCTTATTATCAGGATACAAAAGTGCATAAATATCATAATCAACTTTTTGTTGAAAATCGGTGTCTTGTGCGCTAATAAATCCGGAAATCAATATTTGGAATAGGAGAATGGCTATTGTTCGTTTCATAGTTTTGTTATTTGTTCTTGAACTATTTGAATTATAAGTGATTGATACAAAGGTATTGAATTATTTTTAAATTAAGTCAAAATTTAAGTGATAATTATACTGAAAAAATTATAAGTTTTCTTTGCAACTACCCCCCCCCTATGAAATATTCATAAATGCTTTCGTTATGACACATCATATAATAAGTGTAATAACGAAAGCTTTCTCATGAGCGAATTGATTCTGGGTTTACCCCGTGAAATCAACGAAGTATTTCACTTGGGGTTGCAGCTTCCTCCCTTGTAAGGGAGGATTGAGGCAGGGCTGGGCAGTTCTGCAACACTTGTCCCTTAATCCCTTAAAGGGGAAATCCACACGTAATTTCAAGGCATTGATAAAGTGCGGGTTGATGCACCTCCTTTAGGAGGCTGGGAGGCGAGTATAGCAAAAGCAATCTAGAACTGTCCAGCCCTGAGGATTGAGGCGGGTTCTAAATAATTTTTTTTGCTAAAAGATGTGTCATAACGAAAATGTCTCTATGGAGGGCAGCGTTGCAATAAAAAAAGCCCAACTTAGAGTTAGGCTTTTATAATTCAAATTAAAAATATATCTATTTACAAATTTCTATTTCTTCTGTTGTTCCATCGGGATATTGCAATATGCCTACTTTGTCACACTCCCCATCTCCATAATCCAAGGTATATACATCCGTTGAATTGTATGTGATTTCCAATTCGCCACTTACCACACAGCCGCATGATAAAGGTAAGATTAGTTCATTTCTGATTATTCCCTCGTAAGTGTCTCCACTTGAAGTAATACCGTCAAAATTTCCTGTGAAGCCCCACTCGTCATCATCAAAATCAAATGGTGTATTGTTTCTGTAATACTTGCTATATCTTAGAGAATTAAAAGAAGAGACGTCCCCGTTTTCAAATGTGACTTTAGCATTTCTTATCTGTTTTGAGAATGTTCTGTTGCCATCTTGGTCTTTTCCGAGATTCTTTTTGACAAATTCTCCCTCGATATGTTTTCCGTTTACGTAAAAGTTTTCATAATGAAATACAATTGAGTCTCCTGAGTGGTTGAACCAACCCGAAAAAGTCACAATCATTTTACCTGAGAGATTTAAACTGTCATTTACATCACAACCGTCACCAAAATCTATTGTAAATGTATTTGGGAAATGTCCGATAGAATTGGTTTTTGAAACTTCAGCACAATCAAAATCCCTGAACCCAAATCCTTTTTTTAATATGTCTTTGTAAGAATTTTCCACAATACTGTTGGAAAGGTCAAATGTGTTTTGAGCATTAATAACTTCTTTTGTCATCTTCGAATTATAGACAATTTTTTGGCTATTGTCGTCTTTTAACTCAATATCTTTTTTAGTACAAGATGAAACGATAAGTAAAGCGATTAACGGAATAAAAAATTTGAATTTTTTCATATCTATATAATTTTGATTTTCTGATAACCCAACAAAGTTATAACAAAATTGTTTTAAAAACAAATGATTATCCATTTTTTTTATTGATTTTTACGGTATATACAATTTTCACTACTACAAGTATTGCAATTATTGGTTCGATATGTTGTGTTTTTACCTATACCGATAATTCCATTTAAGGATTTTACGGGGTGCATCATCTGCGTTTCTGTCAAGCTTACACCCGATTTAATTGAAGGGAATAGAGCGAAAAAATCTCTTTGATTCAGCTTATCCCAACCACAATTTCCCGGGCTATATCTATTTGTGCTGCTACCGTATTGGGATTTGATATGTTTCAAGATATAATCCGCTGTTTTTTCAACGATGAGATTTGCAATTATATCGTTAGCATATGCCCTTAAAAAATATTCACTTTTCATCAAATATCTGTTTCTAATAGATATTGATTCTCCGGCTGTACATATAAATAAAGCTAATTTTTGCGAATTCTTTAATAATTCAACAAGTTCTTGTCCTATATCAAATCTGAAGTCATTTATCAATAAATCACGGTCTATTTTGAATTTTTCGATAGTGATAATATCGTATTTTGCTTCAAAATTCTTTTCTGCAAAACTCAGTTCTTCTTCAATCGCAGTAATAAATGGCTCAGGAACAGTCTTAGAAGTATATTTGATAGATTTATAAACAGTTTTCACACTTAGTGATAAATCTTTGTATTCCAAAATTGTATTGGTCATAAATGAATTTTATTATTCTGTGACTTCTTTTACTTTCAAAATACGATTAAATACTACGGAGTCGAAAGCTGCACTATTGAGTATAATCGCTGCTCCGAGGGCTGAG
>JALVEE010000077.1 GCA_027008645.1 Saprospiraceae bacterium | reverse complement strand
AGGTTGATTGGTTTCCCGCTAAGGTCGCTAAGGTTACCGCTAAAGAGCGCTAAGAAATACTCAACATTTCATTAATAGTTGCGTACATTTCTAAATTCAACACTTGGCGATACTCCGCGTTACCTTGGCGAGACTTCGCGGGATTATCTATACATATCAGTCCTCCAAATTTTTTATCAATCTATTTCCTTCCTGCTTAAAACCTAATTTTTTAAGATATTTTATATGTTGTGGAGAAGTGCTTTTTGCCTCGATGTATTTGTATCCGGCTTTAATAAAATTGTCTTTCAATGAAAAATAAAGGAATTTGCCATTTTTATAATCACGGTATTCCGGCACAACATAGTCCAATCCAACAGAAAGGGTATTCTCATCTTTTCGATGTGCCAAAAAAATTCCGGCAACAGCCATATTTCTTAGGACAAAAAAACTTATAGTATTCATCTCCGGTTTGTACTCAAATTCAGGAAAGAATTGTTTAATTTCTTTCTTATGAAAATCAAGAAACTTCAGCAAGTATTTATTGTCCCCCCTTATCTTCAAAATATCGAATAGATTCGGTTTGGAATATATTTTGTATAAATAATAGATATCTACAAAAACGATTATACTATTTAAGAGCATAACAGGAAAAGCTCCTATCATAAATCCGTAAATCGAAAACATAAAAGCTCCTAATAGATTTACCCATCTAAACTTGACGATAGAGTTTAACGCCATGGACAAGGCAATAATACCCGATGCCATATATCCTATCCACTGCAATATTTGAGGACTTATTTCCATAGTTTATGTTTTTTTACAAAAGTAATTTTATTTATTGTTTGAACCTTATAAGATTTACAGCACCCTACTTGAGTAGTTATAAAAAAGGGAAACAGGTTAAAGTATATAGATTATGATACTTCTTCACAATTTCTCCCACAATCTCTTTCCTTGCTCCTTGGAAAATTCAAGAATATCTTCTTCATCAACTGTCGTAATTTCTCTGTTTTCCACAATCAATTTACCATTGGAAATAACGTGTTGGATATGCTTGGAACTAAGTCCATAGATAAAATGACCTAGGAAATTACCTTCATTCATCTCTGTAGGAGAATCGTAATCAAGCACGACCAAATTATTCTCAGCATCTCCTTCAAAACCATTAATCTCAGCGTAATTGTGCACATTTACAAACCTATTATATGCAGTAGGAAAATCTATTTTATCAAATCCTTGCCCTACAAAAAATGCATTTTGCGCACTTCTGATCATATCGCTGTGCATCCCGTCCGTACCTAAAATAATATTATCACCGAGACCTCCGGAATCAAAATATCCAACATTGTTATTCAAATTGCTTTCAGTATTTTGAACAACAAAAGCCGGGGAATCCGCTATTAATTTCCGCTCATTTTCATCTATATGAAGACAGTGCCCCAGAATAGTTTTCGATGAATCCAAGACACCAAAATCATTCAATCTCTCTACTACCCGTTTTTGATATTTATCAATAGAATCTTGTTGGTCATACAAATCTTCAGCAACGTGAATATGAATCCCTGAATTATATTTATTCATCAAATCGACGGCTCTCTCCATCGTATCATCTCCTACGGTAAATGAAGCATGCAATCCTATCAAGCCCTGGTTTTTTTTCAAATAATTCTCTGTTTCTGCCAATCCCTGTTGAGCTTTATCCAAACCATCCCTATCCGTAATCTCATAACACAAAAGATGATTGACACCAACCTTATCAAAAGCCATGGCTATTGTATCCAATGACCCCTCTATAAAATTGGGAGAAGCGTGATGATCAATGACAAAAGTAGAACCGGATTTTGCACAGGAAATTGCGGTTGACAATGCACTTGCTTCAATCATTTTCTTATCCAAAGCCTTATCGAGATTCCACCAGATATATTTCAAAATTTCATAAAAATTTAACGGAGTTTTGGCTGGAGCAGGCATCCCTCTGGACAATGCAGAATAAATATGATGATGCCCCAAAGCAAATGACTTAGTTACAAATTTACCCTTGCAATCTAAGATCTTATCAGCTTTTACATCGTTGACATTTTCCGGAAAAACAATTTCCCCGTCTATTCCCTCTTTAACCAAAATATCGCAGTCCGAAAATTTATGTGTTTTCCAGTCTATATATATAGTGTTTTTTAGCAGTATCGACATAAATATTAATTTTTGCACAAATTCAACTCCAAAATAACGCATATATTACATTCTGTTTTTCTAATATTTTCGTCGAAGATACTAACCATAAATAGCATGTTTCTTAACTCAATCATAAAAAAATAAATCTATTTATACGATATTTAAAATCAAATTTGGTATTACTTTCCGCAAATATAAGAAAAAATATATTGTAATCGGTATAGTGTGAGATAGGAGGTGTATTTCATTTTCCAAGATTTACAGTTATACTTTATACATAAATATATATAATTAAGTATCTTTGCGCTCATATGAAAAAAATGGAAAAAATAAGAAATTTTTGCGTAATAGCGCATATAGATCATGGAAAAAGTACTCTGTCTGACAGATTGTTGGAATACACAAGTACTATTTCAGAAAGGGATATGCAAAATCAAGCATTGGATGATATGGAGCTTGAGAGAGAGAGAGGTATAACCATAAAAAGCCATGCTATTCAGATGTATTACGAAAGAGAAGGAGGTGATACATACACTCTCAACTTAATAGATACACCGGGACATGTTGATTTTTCCTATGAAGTATCAAAGTCCATTGCTGCCTGTGAAGGAGCTTTGTTGATAGTAGATGCAACTCAAGGAATTCAAGCACAAACTATATCAAATTTGTATTTGGCTATCGATAATGATTTGGAGATAATTCCTGTCATCAATAAAATAGATATGCCCAATGCTATGATCGATGAGGTTATGGAACAGATTTTGGATTTAACCGGTTGTGAACTTGAGGATATTCTTTTGGCCAGTGGTAAAACCGGAGAAGGTATTGAGGGAATATTAGAGGCTATTGTTGAAAAAATACCGGCTCCCTCAGGTAATGTTGATGCTCCGCTTCAAGCGTTGATATTTGATTCAGAATTTAATTCTTATAGAGGAGTGATTGCGTATTTTCGCGTGTTTAATGGAAGAATCAAAAAAGGTGACAAAATAAAGTTTTACCATACCAATAAAGAATATACAGCTGATGAGGTTGGAATTTTACAGATGGATAAGGTTCCTCAAAATGAATTATTGGCTGGGGATGTCGGCTATGTAATTACAGGCATAAAACAATCAAAAGAAATCAAAGTTGGAGATACGATTACTCATGTCAACAATCCGTCTAAAGAGCCTATTGATGGTTTTGAGGATGTGAAACCAATGGTTTTTGCCGGAATATACCCTATGGACAATGATGATTTTGAAGATTTAAGAGATAGCTTGGAAAAATTGCAGCTAAATGATGCAGCATTAGTATGGGAACCTGAAACATCAAATGCTTTGGGATTTGGATTTAGATGTGGTTTTCTTGGTCTGCTGCATTTAGAAATTGTTCAAGAAAGGCTTTCGCGTGAATTTGACCAAGAGGTTTTGACCACAGTTCCAAACGTAACATACTATGCTTATACGACCAAAAAAGAGAAACTAATAATTCATACTCCCAATGATTTACCGGATCCAACCAATATAGATTACGTCGAAGAGCCATATATTGTTGCCCAAATTATTTCAAAACCGGAATTTATAGGACCGATTATGAATTTGTGTTTGGATAAGCGTGGAGAATTAACAAGCCAAAATTATCTCACTCAGGATAGAGTGGAATTGATGTTTGATATGCCTTTGGCAGAAATTGTTTTGGATTTCTATGATAAACTTAAATCTATTTCCAAAGGCTATGCTTCATTTGACTACCATTCCAAGGAATTCAGGAGGTCTGATTTAGTCAAAATGGATATTCTTCTAAATGGTGAAAAAGTAGATGCTTTTTCATTTTTAATCCATAGGGAAAAAGCAAGGGGAATGGGATTAAAAATGGTAAAAAAGCTTAGAGAATTATTGCACAAACAACAGTTTAAAATAGCAATACAAGCTGCAATTGGTCAGACTATCGTTGCAAGAGAAACGCTTTCTGCTTTGAGAAAAGATGTTACGGCAAAATGTTACGGTGGAGATATCACAAGAAAGAGAAAACTTTTAGAAAAACAAAAGAAAGGAAAGAAAAGGATGAGACAGTTTGGTTCCGTGCAAGTTCCCCAAAAGGCTTTTATTGAGGTTTTGAAGTTTGATGAGTGATTGCGAGATGTTGCGAAGGGGGTTGCGAGGGTTGCGAGGGTTGCGAAGGGGATTGCGATGGTTGCGAGGGT
>JALVEE010000076.1 GCA_027008645.1 Saprospiraceae bacterium | reverse complement strand
AGAGGAGGACGAAGCATTGAAGATGTTGATTCCACTGGCTCTTAGGACTATGTCAAAAGCGATTTATACAACGGATAATATTGGGCATTACGGATTGGGATTTGAAAAATATACTCATTTCACCTCTCCAATCAGAAGGTATGCAGATGTGCTTGTTCATAGAATCCTTGAAATGAATCTCAAGGGAATAAAAAGAGTGGATAAAGCTTCCTTGGAGGATAAATGCCGGCATATATCAGAGCAAGAACGAAAAGCTATTACTGCGGAAAGAGAATCTATAAAATACAAACAGGTTGAATTTATTACAGATCATATCGGCGAAGTCTTTGATGGTGTGATTACCGGGTTTATAGCCAAAGGAATGTTTGTTGAGATAATTGAATCAAAAGTAGAGGGTATGGTCGAATTTAATACTCTCGACCAAGTTTATATTTTGGATGAATCCAATCTCAAAGTAGTTGGAAAAAAAGATGGAGATGTTTTAAAAATAGGTGATAGAATCAGAATAAGGGTAAAAGATGCAGATTTACAAAGAAGAAGAGTAGATTTTGAATTAGCAGAAGATGGGGAATAAAAACCGTATTCTTTATGGATAAAAAAAGGAGAACCAAAATAATTGATATAACTACCAAAGTTGTATTGGTTCTGCTTTTTATCTTTATTATTTACAAGCAGGTATTTGATAAAGAAAATATAGGCTCACTGATTGATGAAGCATCATCCGCTGTCAGAGAAAATCCTTTTTTGATTATCTTCACTATCTTATTGATGCTATTCAATTTGGGTTTTGAGTCCTTGAAGTGGAAAAGTCTGGTTAGTAAATTTGAAAATACCTCCTTTTTTGATGCGTTTAAAACGATATTGGTAGGAATTACCACCGGTATTGTCACACCGGCAAAATTGGGTGAGTATTTTGGTAGAGTCCTCTTGATCAATCCAAAAAATAATTGGAAAGCTATTTGGGCTACCTTTATCAGCAGTATCGCTCAAAACATTGCAACAATCTTTTTTGGTATCTTCGGACTTATGTATTTTTTAAATAGATATTATAGCATTGAGGACACCATAATCAATATTACCTTTTATCTGGGTCTTATTTTGGTTGTGGTATTATTGTTTTTGTATTACAATATCGATTTGGGATTAAGAATAATCAGAAGAATTGGATTAAAGCGATTTGCGGATAAAATAGTATCCAATGAAGACAGTATCAAGGATTTTGTAAGCAATGATATTCTTAATAAGGTGTTAATCTTTTCGGTTCTCCGCTATCTTGTTTTTGCATTACAATACTATCTATTGTTGAGATTTTTTGGAATAAAGGGGGAAGTATTGCCTGTTTTCTCGGCTATTACCGTAGTTTATTTGATTCAGACCAGTATCCCATTGCCTCCGATAACCAATATTTTTGCGAGGGGTGAAATTGCAATTCTAATTTTCAGCCATTTTGCCGGTAATAAAATAATGATTTTGTCTTCTACGTTTAGCTTATGGATAATTAACTTATTGATACCTGCAATTATCGGTATGTTTATTATTTTTAAAATTAATGTAGTAAAATCTTTGGGTTATGATTAGATTGGCATTTGCTTTTATATTATTAATCGGTACAAGTAGCTTTTGTGTCGAAAAGGGTCTTGGAGATATACCCATGAGTGCAGTTGATGTCTGTAATGCCAATAATTATGCGTTCAAACCTGGCGAAGTTTTGACATACAAAATATATTATAATTGGGGTATTCTTTGGCTTGCTGCCGGCGAAGTTAAATTCAAAGTTCAAGAGACTGAAAATAATTATTTGTATAAAGCAACCGGAAAATCATATCAGTCTTATAACTGGATTTTTGAAGTAGATGATCATTTTTACAGTTATGTGGATAAACAAACCCTATTACCTGTAAGAGCCAAAAGGGATATCAATGAAGATGGATATATTATTCACAATGACATTAGATTTGACCAAGATAACAAAACTGCATCTTCCACTTTGATAGTGAATGACAGAGAACCAAAGTTTATCGAAAAGGAATATGATTCTTGTATGTTTGATATACTGTCTGTGATATACAGTCTGAGAAATATAGACAAAAGCAATTTGTCAACCGGCGATATAATCCCTTATGATATGATGCTGGACGACGAAGTTTACAATATGAAAATGGAGTATATCGGTGATGTCGGTCTTACTAAAGTTAAAAATCTCGGTGATTTCAATGCTATAAAAATCACTCCCTCATTGATAAAAGGTCGCGTTTTTGATAAGAACGAAAGGATGCAAGTATGGATTTCCAATGATAAAAACAATGTGCCTCTTATCATAGAATCTCCATTGGCAGTTGGCAAGATAAAGGTGATATTGCAAGACTACAAAGGCTTGAGATATCCATTAAATAAAATTGACTGATGCAAAAAAAAGGATTAAATAATATATTGATTCTTGGAGCAATTGCCATTTTAGGGATTATAGTGCTCCAATTGTATTGGTTAGCTATGACATGGAAAATAAAAAACCATGAATTTTATGAGAGGGTGAACATCAGTCTGAGAATAGTAGCCGAGAAAATGGCTGATAAAACAGATGTTGTGCTTCCCAAAAAAGACTTGATAAAACAATTGTCATCAAATGCTTTTTTGGTCAATTACAATGACGTGATCCAACCCGATATACTCGAAGATTTATTGATTCAGGAATTGGATCGTGTTGTGCCCAATTTCTCCTTTGAATACGCTGTTTATGATTGTCATAACAATGACTTGAAATTCGGTAATTGCTGCATGGAAGATGGTAAAGACAAAGAAAAATTATTTAAAAAATTGCCGGATGACGATAAATATACATACTATTTTATAGTGAGATTCCCGGATAAAAATCTGTTTTTATTATATAATCTGAAGTTATTTGTATTGCTCGGGTTATTCGCTATTATAGTGGTTTTTGCATATCTGTATGCAATCAAATCAATTTACAGACAACGCAAAATATCGGAATTGCAAAAAGATTTTGTCGATAATATGACTCACGAATTCAAAACCCCCCTGACTTCAATCAAATTGGCTTCAGAAGTCATTGGAAATAATGAAAAAGTGAATTCAGACCCCAGATTAAAAAAATACAGCAGTATCATTACACAGCAAAGTGAAAAACTAACCTCGCATATTGAGAGATTGTTGGATTTGATTAGAAGTGATGAGAAATTCAAACTGAAATTAGAAAAGATAAATCTTGTAGATACGGTAAAAAACGTAATTTCCGGAATGGAACATAGCCTTAATCATCAAAATGTAGAATTGAAATTTACTTATCCCAAAGAAGATATCATGATTGAAGCAGACAAGTATCACTTTAGCAATGTCCTATACAATATAATAGAAAATGCAGCCAAGTACAACACCAATGATGATAAAAAAATAAGGGTAAACATTAGCGAAGAAAATGATAAATACAATTTGTCTATCGAAGATAACGGAATCGGAATTGCAAATGAAAACTTAAATAATATATTCAAAAAATTCTATAGAGTTCAAAGCGGAGACGTCCACGATGTAAAAGGTTTTGGATTGGGCTTGTACTATGTAAAAAATATTATAAATTTGCACAATTGGACTATTTCAGTGAAATCTAAAGAAAAAAAGGGCACAACTTTTACTATTACTATAAACAAAACAATTTAATATGGAAATCAGAGCAAAAATACTTTATGTTGAGGATGATGATGTATTGGCTTTTATCACTAAAGATAATCTCGAATTGAATGGCTTCAAAATAGATCATTATCTCGATGGAGTTCAGGCTCTTGATGCTTATAAAAAGTATAAATACGATCTCTGTATTATCGATATTATGCTGCCCAAAATGGATGGTTTTACTTTGGCTAAGAAAATACGGGAAATAGATATCGAAATACCGATCATCTTTTTAACTGCCAAATCATTGAAAGAGGATAAAATAAAAGGATTGACACTCGGCGCTGATGATTATATCACAAAACCTTTCAGTATCGAAGAATTGGTGCTTAAAATGGAAATATTCCTCAAGAGAAAAAAAATAGTCAAAGAGGAAAATCAATCTGTTTTTGCTATTGGCGATTATACTTTTGACTATAATAATTTGATTCTCAAAATAGACGATGAATCAAAAAGGCTTACTCAAAAGGAAGCCGACCTGTTGATGTATCTTGTCAAAAACAAAAAACGCCTGATCAAAAGATCTGAAATATTAAAAAAAATCTGGAAACAAGACGATTACTTTGCAGGAAGAAGTATGGACGTGTTTATAAGCAGATTGAGAAAATACCTTTCAAAAGATGAAAAAATCAAAATTAGAAATATCCACGGCATTGGGTTTAAGTTGAGATGCGGGGATGAAGAGGAAGAATAGATACTAAATTAT
>JALVEE010000075.1 GCA_027008645.1 Saprospiraceae bacterium | reverse complement strand
AAATGAAATAATTGTAAAAGTTGCAAATGAATTCGGTTCTGCATCTGACACCACTATGGTATTGTTCAATGGTAAACCGCAAAAACCGGAAATAAACATTTTGAAACCTTCAAAATTTGGACAAACAGTAACAAACAGCAATTTCGAGTTTCAAGCAAAAGTAGAAAGAATAAAGCATTCATCATTCGTTGATATCACATTGAATAATGTTTCAATAAAAAATATCGACTATTACAAAAGCTCTAAATTGATAAAAGCCAAACTCAAATTGAGGAAAGGCTGGAATTATATCAAGATTAATGCGCGTAATAACACAGGTAGTGTAAGCGCTAGTACAAAAGTATTTTTAAAATGATTTTTTTGAACTACTGTACTCAAAATAAAAAAAATTGTATAACTTAGCATTTTATTAGAATATGAAATACATCAAAGCAACAACCATAATCATCTTAATATTGCTGTCGAGTGCAGTATATATCAACGCTCAAGACTCCAATTTTAAGAATTTGCCAAAGGCTTTTCAGATTGGAGAATATGAAGAGGGATATGGTAATTTGATTAAATTATATCCAAAAAGTTTATTGAATATAAGCAACGATTCGATAGAATTGGCTTATATCAATTGGATGTATTTGCTTTACGATATGGAACAGCATTCAAAAAAAATAAATTTCGACCTTAAAGGTCTTAAGATTTGGCTCAATGTTTTTTGGAATAAAAATGGTAATATCGATTATATTACTTATTATCCAAAACCCAATAGTAGAAATATGGAATTTGATGAATTGACTGCTTTCTTTATCGATTTTATCAATCATTATAAGAAAAGAAGTAGCGGAAAAGATAATTATGCTCACTTTGGTAGCGCCCGGTTTCCTTCTTTTGCCGAAAAATATATACCCAAAGAACAAAAATAATACTGCTTTTATTCAATTTAAGCCGGCTATTTCAATATTATTTGGCCTATTTTTGTAATTAACAACCAAATAGTATGCAATAATTGTTTGTAAATACAATAAAACATTCTACCTTTGCACGGTTTTTCAAATTGAGTCGGCACTAGTGTCTTGCTAATGTCGATAAATTTTAAATAATATAATCTTTTAAGTATGGCTTTAATAGGAACGATAAGAAAAAATACATGGCTCTTAGTTGTGCTGATTGCAGTAGGTATGGGTGGCTTTATTCTACAAAGTATCGTCAGTGGTAGCAACCGGTACGCAGCCGGCGACAGAACTACCGTTGGTAAAGTAAATGGCAAAAAGATAGATTACAGAGAATTTCAAGATGCAGAAAGAGTAATGTACGGAAATTCTTCAGAAAATATTTATGCCAATAAAAATACTCTTTGGAACTATTTCAAAAATAGAGCTCTTGCAGAAACTATCAGTGAAAAACTTGGATTGGGTGTCAGTAAAGAAGAACTTCTCGATTTGGAATTCGGTGATAATCTCAGCCCGGTTATTTCAGCTAGATTCAAAAACAAACAAACCGGTGTTGTCGATAAAAAACAATTGGATCAAATCAAACAAATGATTGATGACGGTAGTCTTAATCCCGAATACAAAAGATTTTGGGCTGTTCAGGAAAAAGAAATTCAATACGACAGGCTGAAAACAAAAATGGGTAATTTGGTATCAAAAGCGATGTACACACCTTCTTGGTATGCACAAGATATCTCAAAATTGGATGGAACAAAAGCTAGCTTTAAATATGTAAAAATACCATTTGATAAAATACCGGATGACCAAGTTGAAGTAACAGATCAAGCTATCGAAGAGTATATTAATGAACATAAAAGTCTCTATACTAATGAAGAAGAAAAAAGGTCAATAAAATATGCTATATTTGAAGTAAAACCTTCTGATGAGGATGTGGCAAAACTTAAGGCAAAAGCTGAAGAAATAGCAAACGACTTCAAAAAATCTGACAATGACAGTCTTTTTGCTGTATCCAATGAGGGAATAGTAGCTAATGTGTATTATAAGTACGATGAACTTCCCGATGCTTTGAAAAAAGATTCTATAAAATGGAATAAAGGAGATGTAATCGGACCATATAAAGATAAAGATATGTTTACGGTTGCCAAAATCATCGACAAGAAAATGGTTCCGGATAGTGTCAAGGCAAAACATATTTTGAGAAGCGTAGCACAAGGTGATGCAGATGGATTCGCAAAGGCAAAAGCTACAATCGACAGTTTAAAAACTCTACTGGAAACAGGTAAAGAATCATTTGATTCATTGGCTGTTAAATTTAGTCAAGATCCAGGTAGTGCCAGCAAAGGGGGTGACTTGGGTACATTTGCTCAAGGCAGAATGCTGCCCGCTTTCAATTATGCTTGTTTTAATGGTAAAAAAGGAGGGTTGTACGTGGTCACAACAAGATATGGTGTTCACTTGATTAAAATTGAAGATCAAAAGTTCCTATCCAATGATCCTAAATATAGAGTAGCCTATATCAATGTAAACATTATTCCTAGTCAAGAAACACAAGATTCTATTTATGATATCGCTAGTGAAATAATCACAAGTAGTCCTAATATAGATTCTTTTGAAGCAAATATCAAAAAGTACAATTTGACTTTGAAAAAATCAATGCCACTTAAAGCCAATGATTATACATTTATGGATTTGGGCTCAGGTCAAACTTCAAGAGAAATAATCAAATGGGCATTTGAGCCTGATACTGAGAAAGGAGATATAGCTCCAACTGTATTTACATATACAAATAAAAAATTGTATTATAATGAAAAATATGTACTCGGATATTTGAGTGATATTTATCCAAAAGGATTGAGAAGTGCAGATGAAGTCAGAAATGAAGTGGAGCAATTGGTAAAGAATAAATTGAAAGGTAAAAAGATTGCAGAAATGGTCAAAACAAAAAATCTGGATGAAGTCGCATCCCAATTTGACCTAAAGGTAGAAAGTGCAGATGACGTTAAATTCGATGCTAAGTTTATCAATAATCTCGGTAATGAACCAAAAGTAATGTACTACGCTTTTAACGGCGAAGCAAATAAGACTTATGGGCCAATAATCGGAAATTCAGGTGTTTTCTTCGTGATGCCGGTTAGCATTGAAAAACCAAGTACTGAAGCTAATCTGGTAGCTGAAAAGAAAAAGCTCTCAGATGCTGTAAGAACAAGTGTGCCGTTCAGACTATTTGATGCATTGTCCAAAAATGTAGAAATCAAAGACAACAGACAAAAGTTTTACTAGAAATAAAAGCTTATAGTTTTAAAAAAAGCCTTCGAATGATTTCGGAGGTTTTTTTTTGATTACTAACTCCTCCTTTTAAACGACCACAAAATATCAAATTCAGCTACTATTTCTCCATGTTCATTATATCCTTTTGATATAACCAAAACCTCTTGTCCTTCACCGCTATCAATCGCTTTTTTGACCGCGCTAAATATCTGCTCTCCTTGTTCACAAATAAAAACTATCTTGCCTTTAGCCTTCTTCATAAATCTCGCTTGCATTCCTACTACCAGCATCGACACATTTGCTTTTTCGATAGCCAATAAAGCTAATAGTCCTGTTGACAATTCTGCTGTCCCTGCTAATGCTGAAAAATAAATCGAGCGGAATGGATTTTGTGTCCTCCATCCGTATTTTATTGATATTTCAGCTCTATTTTTATCTATTTTCTCAACTCTTACACCCCAAAAAAATAGACTGGGCAATTGTTTGAAGAAATACATCTTCATCTTGAAAGGAGAGCGAAAAATAGTTATCAACTTACTCATAACATTGGCATATTTGTGTCAAATATACGATATTTTTTGTATATAAGCTATTAGGGTGTATTTCATTTTTCGGAATTGAAGTTCTTTCATCAATTTTATTTAGTATCATGGTACCAATGCATCAGAATAGCCTCCAAATTAATTAAAACGAAAAACATCCAATCTAATAACGAATATTTTTTCTTATCTTAGCATCCTAAAAGCTATAATATGAAAAAGCTACCAATCGGAATACAAACATTTTCAGATATTATCAAAGAAGGATTTGTTTATGTTGATAAAACAAAAATCGCTTATAATTTGATAAATAAAGGAAGATATTACTTTCTTTCCCGCCCACGTCGCTTTGGAAAAAGCTTGTTTTTGGATACTCTTAAAGAGATTTTTAAGGGTAATAAAGAGTTATTTAAAGGGCTATATATTTATGATAAATGGGATTGGGAGGTAAAGTATCCTGTATTACGAGTAAGTTTAGGGTCTGGGGTACATAAAACTGTCCAAGATTTATCGGAAAACTTATTATGGATTTTAAAAAAAACCGAGAGAGACTTAGGTATAAATTGCAATACCAATCTGAAACCAAAGCAATGTTTTGAACATTTATTATTTTCCGCTTATGAAAAATACAACCAAAAAGTAGTTATCCTTATTGAT
>JALVEE010000074.1 GCA_027008645.1 Saprospiraceae bacterium | reverse complement strand
AGGATTTTATCCCCGTGAATTCAAAGGATTTGATTTTTGATGATGATATACGGTTGTATCCACAGCCGGCAAGTGATTTTGTTTATGTTAGGTTTGGAAATAGTTCGATTCGTAACGTGGATTTTACAATCACAAATATAGTTGGAGAAGTAGTCCAAAAGGGTAGATTAAATAATAATAGGATAGGCGTTTCCCATTTACAAACAGGCTTATATTTTGTTAGTTTTTACAATAAAGACGGTAAGATTGCCACGAAAAAGATGATTGTGAATAGATAGTGATGATGATTTTATAGTATCTAAGGCGCAATATCTAAATTGAATTCGAAGGGTCGCATTTTACAAATTGCGGCCTTTTTTTATTTTTTAAAAAAATCATTCAATTTTTTATCCAAATCCTGTTTAGGGTAATCCGGAATCAAATCCTTTTGACCGGGGAATTGCTCCACATACAGGGTTTGAGACGGGAAAGCAAATCTTATTCCCATATGTTCAGCCAATTCCATAATTTGAAATGTTATTTCTTCTTTTAGTCTTAATTCTTCCTTGTATTCATTTGTTTGAAGATAAACTCTAAAAAGTATATTTATGGAATAATCGCCCAAATTGGACAAAAATATATATTTGTCTTCGGATACTTTAGGGTGTTTATCAGCAAGAGTTCTTAGCCCTTTGATAAATGCTTGCAGATATTCTCTCGGTGTGTCATAAGTAACTCCGAGATTTGTCTCAAATATTCTGAAAACTCTTAGTCCTTTGTTCTTTAATGCTTTGTTTGATATAATCCCGTTTGGAATAGAGATAATAGAAGTATCCAGCTGCTTGATTCTTGTAGATCTAAACCCTACTTCTATCACAGTTCCAGCCATATCGTCGATTTCTATCCAATCCTCTACTTGAAATGGTTGATCTATGAAAATCATCAAAGAACCTATAAAATTTCTGACTGTATCTTGAGCCGCTAAAGCTAATGCAAGTCCTCCAATGGAGATACCGGCAATCAGTGCTGTCACATTTATATTCAGCAAAACCAAAATTCTCAAGACCGCGACTAAAATAATCAACAGTTTCACTATTTGTCTTACAATTGGTAATACTTGGTCATCCATTTTGCTTTTTGTTGACTTTGCCAAATGGTTTAAAAATGCAAGTATTATATCAAAAATTTGATATGCTAAAAAACTCAATAATACTATATCTATAATATCCAATGAAGTAATAAAAAATGCAGATAATTTTATGGGCAAATTCAGTAACGCAATACCGTATTTTATCAAATAAAACACCAAAATTAAACTAATTATCCTTGATAGATTTGAATACTTGATAGGTAAGTTCAAATGGGTTTTGAAACTCTTATCCGCTATATAAATCAATACCGGCTTTAAAATAAAATTGAATATAAAATACAATAAAACAGCTAATGTAAGTATCAATAGAAAAGCAACATACTGCCATGAATGCAAACCCAGAATAGCTCTATTACCAAAGATGGAGAGTTTTTCACGTAAAAAATCAGAACCAAATGGGAAAACCTCTTTGTATAACTTATCAATACTCGTGTAACAATTTGGTGAATAATACCAATTTGTATCTATCTTTTCCAAATAAATCTCAGGAAGTTTTTGTGGAAAAATCACATACTTGTTCTTGCCCGAAAGGCTATCGATATAGTTCGGATTATCCGGAATTTTACTTACAGGTACAAAGAGCCCCATTCCATCATATACCTTTTTTAGTTTTATGGCATAATCCACAGATTTTGCACTATCCGGAACAAAAAAAGATTTTGATGCTTGAACAGGATTATAATTTTTCTCACTTAGATTGTTCAAATGATTAGTTACACATTTGAAAGGGCTGTTGAGTGAATCTTGACTGTACAAATAACTATTGAAGACAGTAATCAATCCGAAAAACAGTAAATATAATTGTTTGTTCATTAAATTCATTTTTTTAAAACACTATACAACTAAAATACCACCTTGCTAAATTGAACTTCTCCACAATTTACGAAAACAATAAGCTATTCAACCGGCATTTTCAACACTTCATCTAAAATATCATCAATTAATATATCTCCGTGACCTTTTATCAATACAGGTTTTACATCAAATTTCTTAAGCGATGGAGCGCATCTCCTACCGACATGCCTAACCACAAAATATTTACAGTCCTCAATAGATTCTATCATTTTGTCATGTGCATTCTCGTCTCCATGCATATGATTATGATGATGATGTTCATGATGATGATCGTGTTTTCCCGGTTCATGGTCAGGATGTTGTCCATGCCCCTCGTGATTTACATGGGGATTATCCCTAAATTCTTGACCGGTTATTTTACCATCTTCAATGGATACTACTAGGAAAAAATCTGCATGTCCTGTATGTCCATAAATAGTTTTTTTATCCGTTGTAGGTATTGCAACTTTCATAATCTTTGATATTTTAATCGGCTAATTTAGTTAAAAGTGTTGACAAATCAGTATGTTTCTTGATATAAGAAGCTAATTCATCGATATGCATTCTTTCTTGCTTAAGGCTATCTCTTTCTCTTACCGTAACTGTATCATCTTCGAGTGTATCAAAATCTACTGTTATACAAAATGGCGTCCCGATAGCATCTTGCCTCCTGTATCTTCTGCCAATTGCATCTTTTTCGTCGTATTGAGTATTCACAAATGGTTTTAGCTTATTAAATACTGCTTTAGCCTTTGCGGTAAGTTCTTCTTTATTTTTTACCAATGGCAATACTGTTGCTTTAATCGGAGCCAAAGCTGCCGGTATTTTCAGTACTATTCTTTCAGATTCCTTACCTGAAGCATCAGGTACCATCTCTTCCGTATAAGCATTTGACATTACGGCCAAAAACATTCTATCTACTCCAATCGACGTTTCCACGACATAAGGAATGTAATTTTCATTGATTTCCGGGTCAAAATACTGAAGTTTTTTACCACTCAATTCAGAATGGCTTTTAAGGTCAAAATCTGTTCTGGAGTGAATTCCTTCAAGCTCTTTGAAACCAAACGGAAACTCAAATTCTATATCAACGGCTGCATTGGCATAGTGAGCCAGATTTTCATGATCGTGATATCTCAATTTATCATCACTTGTACCAAGAGACTTATGCCATTTCATCCTATGTGTTTTCCAGTAATCATACCACTTCATCTCCTCGCCAGGACGAACGAAATACTGCATTTCCATTTGCTCAAATTCTCTCATTCTGAATATAAATTGACGGGCTACAATCTCATTTCTGAATGCTTTACCTATTTGAGCTATTCCAAATGGAATTTTTTGTCTGGTTGTTTTCTGCACATTGAGGAAGTTCACAAATATACCTTGGGCAGTTTCAGGTCTTAAATACAATTTGCCTTCTTCTCCCGATATATTTCCCAGTTGGGTATTAAACATCAGATTGAATTGACGCACTTCAGTCCAATTCTTGGAACCCGAAATAGGATCTGATATCCCCAATTCTTCTATTAAAGCCTTCAAATCCTCAAGTTTGCCTGAGCTCAAAGACTCACTCATTCTTTTGTTTATATCAGCAATTTTTTCAAGATTTGCCTTTACTCTAGGATGTGTCGCTCTAAATTCCTCTTCATTAAATTCATCACCAAAACGCTTTCGTCCTTTAGCAATTTCCTTATTGATTTTTGCTTCGATTTTTGCGATATAATCCTCAACCAAAACATCGGCTCTATATCTTTTCTTTGAGTCTTTATTGTCGATTAAGGGGTCATTGAATGCATCAACGTGACCGGATGCTTTCCAAGTCTTTGGGTGCATAAATATCGCAGAATCGATTCCCACAATATTTTCGTGCATTCTGACCATTGATTTAAACCAATAATCCTTTATGTTATTTTTTAATTCCACTCCATAAGGGCCATAGTCATATACGGCACTCAGTCCATCATAAATCTCACTCGACTGAAAAATAAATCCATATTTTTTTGAATGAGAAACCACTTTTTTGAATAAATCTTGAATCATAATTGCTTTATTTAATTAAAACCAAATTAATTCTATAATATTTATAAGTCAATCTAAAATTTATTTGGTATAACAGCCGGCAAAGGTAGAAATAAGCTTTCAATTGGCAAATTATTAACAAACAAAGTTGGTATAGGTATATTTCATTTTCTCTCCGTATGTTAAAAAAAGTCAGGAGATTTTTCCATTCTTAAATTTGGCGTACTTTATCTTTTCAATTTTTTTTCTTTTCAAAAGTACCATGACGTACACAGATATAAATTATTGAATCCGTATTTTTCACAGGTTTTCATGGTAGAAATACTAGTGCGCCAAGAACAAAATAAATCCAATATTAAAACGTTTAAAGAGAATAACCAAAAAACAAAAATTATGAGAGGGAAAGCACCAGCTCTCCCATTAACA
>JALVEE010000073.1 GCA_027008645.1 Saprospiraceae bacterium | reverse complement strand
CAACCCATCGCAACTCCTTCGCAACAATCGCAACCATCGCAACAATCGCAACCCCTTCGCAACCCATCGCAACAATCGCAACCCCTTCGCAACCCATCGCAACAATCGCAACCCCTTCGCAACCCCCTCGCACAATTTCACAAAACTATTTTCGTTTTTCTATAACCAAATCATACATATTATGAAAATAAATCTATTAATATTGTTTATTATACCCATTGCAACAGGAATATCTGCACAGAGTGATTTTCAGGTTATTGAAAAAAAAATGGCTCTATATAGTGATTATTTGGTCAATGCAGATCGATATGAGCATAGGAAATTTGCTAATGAAAAATTTACAAACTTATTAGAAGATGCATTGGGAAAATCTCAATCCTTTGAATATCCATTTGATTCCTTGTTGTGGATATCAAAACTTGTAGCGCCGGATTCCAGTTTCAGGGTTTTTAGCTGGCAATTGACTAAATCCAATGCAGAAAGGGATTATTATGGCTATTTACAGCTAAAATCAGGTGAAGTTTTTAGATTAATTGATAATAAGGAAGATGTTTCTGACCTGGAGTATAGTGCTTTTAGCGACGAGGATTGGTATGGACAAGTCTATTACAATATTATAAAATACAATAAAGGGGATGAAGCGGGATATATACTCTTCGGATATAAATTAATAGGAGATCACGAAAAGGTGAAAGTTGCTATGCCGTTTAAATCAGAAAAGGATAAATTGTATTTCGGTAAAGAAATATTTAAAGATACTATTTCCGGATTTAAAACACTAATAGCTCTTAGAACGGCTTCTACAGCTGCGTCATCACTAAACTATGACCCGGACAAGGATATGATTATTTATGACCATACCATAAGTCTAATGCTTCCGGATATGAAAGGGAAACTACATCTTACCGATGTTCCGGATGGTTCGTATCACGGATACAAATGGAATGGTGAATACTGGGATTTTATCGACAAGGTTTTTGATCAAACATTCGAAGAGCCACCTGTTGATAAAAATCATAAAAGGAATGTAAAGGGGTTGTTTGGTAATTAGTATGGGTGAATTTTATTTTTTTTTTCGCATTGCGGGTTGATTCTCCTTTAGGAGTCAGAGGCAAATAATAGGAAAAGAAAAAAAATACATCTTTTAATAGATAAACTCACCGTTTTCAGACTTGATTACGAGTTCATTGTTAGTACTGTCTTCAACTCTTCCTATAAGTCTTGCTTCAATATCAAACATATTAGCAATGTCAATAATACCTTGAGCAAACTTCTCAGGTAAATAGATTTCGAGTCTATGTCCCATATTAAACACTTCATACATTTCCTTCCAACCGGTATTGCTTTCTTTTTGGATTAATTTGAATAATTCCGGAGTCTCAAAAAGATTGTCTTTGATTATTTTTTTATTATTTACAAATTTCATAACCTTGGTCTGAGCTCCGCCGGTACAATGAATAATTCCATTAATGTTTTGTCGATAAGATTTTAAAATCTCGTTGAGTACGGGGAGATATGTACGGGTAGGGGATAAGACAAATTTTCCTAATGGAATGTCAAAGCCTTGTATATTTATAGTATCAGTCAGAAGTTTTGAGCCGGAATAAATGTATTCATCATGCGTTTGCTCAGCATAGCTTTCAGGATATTTTTTACTGTATATATTACTGAAAATATCATGCCTTGCGGAGGTTAATCCATTGCTTCCCATACCGCTGTTATACGTATCTTCATAGCTTGATTTACCAAATGAAGCGAGACCTACGATTACGTCTTTGTCTTTAATATCGTTTATAATTAAGTCTTTTTTTGCTATTCTCGAAAAAGCTGTAATACCGACATCAACCGTCCTGACAATATCTCCGACATCAGCGGTTTCACCACCTGCAAGATATAGTTCTACTCCAAATTCTTTCATTTTATCAATAAATGATTGACTTGCATTGATCAGTTCCGATATTACGTCAGCAGGTATCAAATGCTTATTGCGACCTATGGTAGATGAAATAATTATATCACTGACACTTCCAACACAAGCAATGTCATCAATATTCATCACAATCGCATCTTGAACAATATCTTTCCAAACACTTAAGTCTCCGGTCTCTTTCCAATAAATGTATGCTAAGGCGGTTTTTGTGCCTGCCGTATCAGCATGCATTATATTTGCATAATGAGGGTTTTTGCCCGAAATATCAGGAAGTATTTTGCAAAATGCATTTGGATATAGGCCCTTGTCAAGAGTTTTTATAGCGTGGTGAATTTCCGATTTTGAAGCCGATACACCTCTTTTGTTATATTTATTGGAATCCATTTTCTCAATAATATTTTTATGAACTAAATAAAACCCAAAAGTAAATTATTTTTTATAATATTTCATTTTTTTAGTCTTGTATAAAATATTTACTGTATTTTTTTTAAATGCCTTCTA
Organism: Saprospiraceae bacterium; assembly: GCA_027008645.1. Lineage (GTDB taxonomy): Bacteria > Bacteroidota > Bacteroidia > Chitinophagales > Saprospiraceae > JADJGA01. The sequence goes on along the minus strand of JALVEE010000073.1, from coordinate 12,326 downwards.
ATAAGGAGTATTGAGAATATAATTTTGTTGAAACCGTAAATAGATGTTGTAGAAGTATATTATTTTATTTTTTATAAAATAGTAGAATATAATTTCATTATTCAAATATTTTCGAGCTTTGTGTGTCTTATATCCGCAAAATTAGGCTCCGTTAATTATGCAAGATAATTTGACATTGAGTAGATTTATTAATAACTTCGTTGCTCAAATATACTGTTATGGATAGAAAATATATATTGTTTATTTCGATTTTGGTTTCTTTTTTTTCATGTAAATCAATGGAGCAAAGTTTTGATGATTACAAAGGAAAAATAATCACAATTGGTTTTGGAGGAGGTTTTACAGGAGAGTACAAGGAGTATTCTTTACTTGAAAACGGTGATATGTTTTTGTATAACACCACTTCAAAAAAGAGAACTTATTTGGGTAAAGTTGAGAAGAATGTTGCTGAACAGATGTTTGAAAACTCCAAAATGCTCAATCTTCCCAAATATAGGCTTAATAAGCCCGGAAATATGAATAAATACATCAAATTTAGGATTAATCAAGTTGAAAATAAGATTTTGTGGTCAAAAAGTGAAGATATAAATAGCGATTTAAATACCTTTTATAAGGTTTTTTTGAATAATGTAAAAAAATATAAATAAGATGAGAAAAAGTATATTTACCTTAGCATTTATCGTAGCAACGGTCACATTGAGTTTTTCTCAAATACAAGTTTTTAAGTCCGGTGAGAGCTTGGGATCTAACGATGGGAAACGTACGATTCCTTCCTCAGATTACAAAGGATTAAAGAATGTCTTTGGTAATACCCAATTTGATAAAAACCGCCAGAGCGGTGTTTTCAATGTTAATTCCATTCAAATGGAACAGTTTGAACAAGATCGTTTGTTGTCAAATGTTGCTTTTTTGAAAGGGGTTGAGAGAGAAATTCCGCTAAGTATCTCAATGAATAATATAAGCGAACTTATCAGTGAAAATAGTTCTGATGAGGAGATTGCGTACAAAATTTTAAAATTTAAAAATTATAATAAAGTATTAAAAATAGCTGATATTGATAATTTGCATATCGAGAGCATTGTTACAGATGATTTGGGTATGACCCATGTGAAAATGAATCAATATTTGCGTGGATTGATGGTATATGGCGGTCAATTATATGTTCATTTTACAAGAGGAAATGGTCTTGAGAATCCTACTGCATTTATCAATGGAAATTGGGTTGAATCCGAAGAAATAGGTGGGGATAAAGAACAAGGGGGAATCAAGCCGGATATGAATAATGAGTTTAAATTGTCGCGAGAAGATGCAATCAGAAATGCGAGAAATATTTTAAGAGAAAATAAGATCAATGTAAGAAACTTATCTGAATTTGCTAAATATCTTATTAAGGAGGAGCAGTGGCAAACTCAAAATGTTTATTATCCACAAAGAACAGGTAATGATATCGAATTTATTCCAGCTATTGTTGTCAATGTAATAGTAGATGCAATGCATAGTTACAGACTTATACTCAATGCAGTAAATGGGAAAGAAATTCTAAAACACGATTTGCATTGTAGTTTTATTGATGAGAAATTGAAGAATCCTCCTCCTGCGGGTAGCGTTATTGCACATGGAAAGGATTTGAATGGAATAAATAGGGAGTTTCACGCATACCAAAGTGGTAGTGATTATTATTTGTTGGATATATCACGTCCTATGTTTGATGAAGCCGGTAGTCAATTGCCGGACAACCCCAAGGGAGCTATATGGACTATAGATGCACAAAACACTCATCCCAATAATTCGGATTTTAGCGATAAACTAAGCCATGTTCATTCCGGTAATAATACATGGACTTCCAAAACCGCAGTATCTGCCCATTTCAATGCCGGATATGCTTATGATTATTACAAGAATGTTTTCGGAAGAAACTCCATTGATGGTAAAGGAGGAAGTATAGTCTCGATAATCAATATCTCTGACGAAGACGGTAGTTCTTTGGGAAATGCTTTTTGGGGTGGGGCGGCGATGTACTATGGAAACGGTGATGCCAATTTCAGTAGTCCTTTGGCAAGAGCTTTGGACGTATCCGGTCATGAACTTACTCATGGTGTTATTCAAAACACTGCCGACTTGGAATACTATGATGAATCAGGAGCAATAAATGAATCTTTCGCCGATGTGTTTGGAGCAATGATGGATAGGGATGATTGGAAGATGGGAGAAGAAGTTGTCAATCCCAATACTTTTCATTCTGGAGCATTGAGAGATTTAAGCAATCCTCATAATGGTGGAAGTAGTCTGGGAAATCCCGGATACCAACCTGCACATACAAGTGAACAATATAAAGGAGACCAAGATAATAAAGGAGTTCATATAAATAGTGGAATCCCAAACTTTGCATTTTACAAATTTGCAAAAAAAGTCGGGAAAGATAAGGCAGAGAAAGTGTATTACCGGGCACTGACTTATTATCTGACAAAATCTTCACAATTTGTAGATTTAAGAGTAGCTATTGAAAAATCAGCTAAGGACTTGTATGGAGAACAAGAGAAAAAATATGCTTCAGATGCTTTTGAGGCAGTAGGAATCGGTGGCTCCGGTTCAAGTGGTTCCGGTAATAATGATAACCAAAAAGATTTAAAGAAAAATCCGGGTAATGACTACGTGTTAGTAACAGGTGAACAAGGAGAAGCGTTGTATCTTTTTAATGGAAATGGTGAAATCATAGCTAATCCTTTATTGAATGCGCCTTACGGAATTAGGAGTAAGCCCAGTATTACCGATGATGGTTCTATTATAGTTTTTGTTGGAGATGATAAAAAAATACATATGGTATCGGAATGGAAATCCGGCAATATTAAAGATATTATAATTCAAGACCAACCTATTTGGAGAAATGTTGCGATTGCAAAAGATGGTAGTATGATAGCTGCTCTTACCGATCAAGTCGATTCCAAGATAAATGTTTATAGTGCGCAATTAAAACAGTGGAAAGAATTTCAATTGGTAAATCCTACCTCTGCTCAGGGAGTAGAACTGGGCAATGTCAATTATGCAGATGCTATGGAATTTGATTATTCCGGCGAATGGATAATGTATGATTGTGAGAATTCGGTTGGTGATAATATCAAATATTGGGATATAGGGTTTATCAATGTGTGGAACAATGCCAAATCCAATTTTGCCGCAGGAAGGACAAATAAGTTGTTTTCAGGATTATCCAATGATATCAGCATCGGTAATCCTACATTTTCAAAAATATCGCCTTATATAATTGCATTTGATTATTTGAAAGACGATAAGTATCTTTGTGTGGGGGCAAATATTGAGACAGGAAAAGCTTCGGTGATATACGAAAATACGGATTTAAACTTTCCTACTTATTCAAATGATGATAAGCATGTGCTTTTTGAATATATCAATAATTCATCAGATAAATTTATCGCTCAAGTCGATGTGGACAATACAAAAATTAATCCTGTAACCAATTCGGCCCATTATTTTTCAAATTATTATGAAATCAAATGGCCTGTATGGTTTAGTGACGGTACGCGGAAATTAACCGCAAGTAGTGATGACTTGGCTGAATCTACAGTGGCGTCAAATACATTATTGTATCCAAACCCTGTTTCAAAGGATAATTTGTCAATAAGAACTGAAGATTTTGACTCCAAAGCAATGGTCACTATTTATACTATACTCGGGAATAAGATGATCTCAAAAGAGTTGAATTTTAAAAATAAATTTGAAGATCTAAATATTAGCAGTTTAGATAAAGGTAATTATATTCTTAGGATAAATGACGGAAAAAAATCATTTGTCGGCAAATTTGTAGTCGTAAAATAATTTTTCCTTTATCTTCAACCCGCGATGAAATAATCAACGTGCCGCTATGCACAAAATATTGGTAAAAAATCTTTACTAACTAAAATGCGTGCCGTAGGTACGCAATATCGTCCAACTTAGCAAAATTTAAATAATTGTCTGTTTTTGAGCAGACACTATATATCCTTGCTTAGAAACTGTATTCGTTCAAACTTATTAATATCTGTACCGTATTTTTTTTGGATATTTCCTTGGAAATCGGAGATGCTATTGTATCCTTTCCTTTTCATCCACCGCTCCATTTCAAAAAGGATAGTCTCCAGATAACTAATGCCATTTTGGAATAGGGTAGAGCAAAGTTGAGTGGTTTTGGCACCGGCCAATAATTGTTTGATTACTCCTGTATGAGTGTGTATGCCTGTACCGGCTGATATGTCACAATTTACTTTATTTGCCAATAGTGCTACCCATCTTAGGGTTCTTGTTGCCTCGGTAGGTCCGCTTAGAATATTGGTTTTGATGATTTCTTCTGTTTCGATATTAATATCAGGTCTATAGAATCTATTGAATAATACAAGACCGTCAACACCTTGCTTATCCAATTTGTGAGCCATTCCAATTATATTTGTAAAATAACTGCCCAATTTAATGCTGACAGGGATATTGACATTCTTTTTTACACTTTTAAATATATCACAATACCTGTCATTGATTTCAGTACAAGTTGTATATTTATCAAACGGGATGATAGCTATATTTAACTCAATAGCATCCGCACCGGCTTCCTCAAACTTTGATGCGTAATTAGTCCATTCCGAATCGGTAACACAGTTGATACTCGCGATAACAGGAATATCTAATTTTGCCTTGACATCCGCTATCAAATCCAATAGCTTTTTCATTCCGAATTCGGTAGAATGTTTTTGTATGTGTTCAATTGCTTCAGGATAATAGTGGAACTTAGAATCTTGATCTTTAAGACGATTGATATCCACTAGTAACTGCTCTTCAAAAATAGATTTTGTAACTATAGCTCCGGCTCCCATTTCGGCGCAAAACTTTATGCTTTCAAATTCTTTGGTTATTTTTGAACTACTTACGACTAAAGGGTTTTTGAGCTTTATTCCGAGATAATTTGTGCTAAGATCCATAATAATTATTTTTGTTTTAATATATTTGATAGACGAAATTCATCAATGAGTTTTTGTCTATTTTGCAATTGCTTTTTAATAAATGCTAAAGAAGAAGATAGATTTTTTTTAGCTTCTACTGTTAATCCTTCTTTGAATTTCCAATCGTAACCTTTGATATGCAATAGATATGTGGCAGGATTTTTATCAAATAGCTCTCTACACAGATAATAAATATATCCCGGAGAAGCCTCATGGGACGTAAAAGAAATATCTGATGACTCATCAACCTTTGTTAATACAAAATCGTCGATGTCTTCCATTGAAGCATCTACAAATATCACCAAATCTTTTCCGGAAATATTATGAGCGTCTTCGATATTCAATTGATAGTTGCAATCAAAATCGAAGCCTTCTAATCCTTGATTGTTAATCCAAGTTTTTAAATCATTTACAAAAGCGCAGCCCAATCCGTCATCTCTTCGTCCGGGATTACCAAATGCATATATCAATGTTTTGATTGTTTTCACAATTTAAGTTCTTTTTTTATCAATTACAATATCATTACTGTCCTTAAGTGTTAATTCCAAGGGCATCTGTCCAAGAGCATGAGTAGCGCAACTAAGGCAAGGGTCATACGCTCTGATAGCTACTTCCACCGCATTCATCATCGGTTCTGTGATTTCTGTTTGCCCGTTCATCATTTCTTTTGCAGCAGCATTTACCGCCATATTCATCGGGTCATTGTTATTGGTTGTTGACACGATGAGATTAGCCATTTCTATCTGGTCATTTTTATTTATTCTATAGTGGTGGAATAGTGTTCCTCGAGGTGCTTCTATAACACCAACCCCTTCAAATTGTTTTTCGCCTTTTGTTACTAACTCCCCGGATAATATATCCGGATCATTTAATAGCTGCTTCATCATTTCGGCTGAGTGTAATACCTCAATGAGTCTCGCCCAATGGTAATGCATTGTTGAATTATTGGGTTTGCCTTTGGTATATTGCTTAAATTCTTCAAATTCTTTCTGAGCCAATTCAGTAGGTATAAAATCACAGGTGTTGAGTCTTGCTAACGGACCAACACGATACCATCCTTTTTCTTTACCGAGATGTTTTAGATATGGAAACTTCATATATGTCCATTTTTTCACGCCCTCAACTATATATTCATTATAGTTTTGATAATCTATTCCGTCTAAGATTATCTCGCCATTAGGATCAACAGCCCGTATTTTGCCGTGATACAAGTCCAATGCACCATCTTCCCTCACTATGCTCAAATGATTTGAAGGAAAAGAAGCAAAATTATCGATAAAATCCCTGTTTTCTTTTTGGTAATTTTTTAGAAATTCCAATGCTTCCAAAGACCAAGCTATCATTTGATCTATGTTTTGACCGTCTTTTCCCTTGAGAAAACTATCTCTTTCTGCGATAGTGAGGTGTTTATTGATTCCTCCTGGTATGGCTCCTGTACCGTGAATCTTCTTTCCGGAAGTTGCTTTGATAATCTCCTGTCCGAATTTGCGCATCATCACCCCCATTACAGCTAAATGTTTGTTTTCTTTGGCAATTCCAATAATATTTCTGATATCGGGAGCAGCATCAATACCAAATAATAAATCAGGAGATGCTAAATGGAAGAAATGCAATACATGCGATTGAAACATTTGTCCGTAATGCATGAGTCGTCTCATTTTTTCTCCGGTAGCTGTTAGACCTGAACCCGTACCTGCACCTACTAAAACATCAATTGCCTTTGCAGCTGCCAAATGATGACTTACGGGACAAATCCCACATAGCCTTTGGACCAATACGGGAGCTTCCCAATAGGGTCTTCCTTGAATAAAACGTTCGAATCCTCTAAATTCTACAATATGCAGTCTGCTCGTTTTGACATTGTTATTTTCATCCAAGTAAATAGTTACTTTTCCATGTCCTTCGACTCTAGTTACCGGATCAATTGTTATTTTTTTTGACATTTTTTCCTTTTTATTTTTTTTACCAAATAGCGGTTTTAAAATTCTCAATTTATTTTAATATCCTATCGGTGATTTTAATTTTTGTCATGATTTAATCGTACTTGAAACTGTCGTACTCAAGTTTTAATTCTTGCCCTGTTGCTAATGCTAACAGTGCATCCCAGATCAAATCCGCTCTTGGCGGACAACCCGGAAGAAAATAGTCAACTTTGACCACTTCGTGACAAGGGTAAACCTTATTTAATAGTATCGGCAATTCCTCGTCATTTGGCAAAATGCCTTCGGGATTGTAGGTTGACGGTCCATCGAGATATGCTTCTTTCAGGCATTCCTCGATAGGGATATTGTTCCTCATAGCAGGAAGACCACCCATGATTGCGCATTCGCCCAAAGAGACAAGAATCCGGCAATTATCCCTGAAATATTTCAGGATATGCACATTTTCACTATTGCAACATCCTCCCTCTATTATTCCGATATCAATAGGTTTAGTGAATTTTTTTATATCGGTAACCGGAGATTTATTAAAATCTACCAATTCGATTAATTCCAAAATTCTGTCGTCTATATCCAATATTGACATATGGCATCCAAAGCATCCCGCTAATGAAGTTGTTGCTATTATTGGTTTACTCATTTTTAATGTTTTTGATTTTATTAATCCTTTACAATTGTTAATTCAGAACCTATTTCGGCAGTATCATATTTTCTGTTTCCAATTGGTTCTTCAAAACCGATTTCTTTTTTCAAAATACAGCCAACAGGACAATTATTCATCGCTGTCAATGCTTCCTCATCAGTCATCTGCATGGCCAAAACAGGGTCAAGTATAATTTTTGCTTTATATCCTCTTCCTTCAATAGCAAAGTAATTTTTACCATCTTTGTTTTTAATCGTCCTTACGCATCTTTTGCAAAGAACACATCTGTTTCTTTCCAAATATATTTTTGGACTCGAAGCATCAACTTCTTTCTCTTCAAAAATAAAGGGAAATCTAGGTGCCATTATTCTATAGCTGTAAGATAGAGCTTGAAGTGTACATTTTCCACTCTTTTCACACGAGGGACAATAATGATTACCTGTGACAAATAAAGATTCAAGTATTAGTTTTCTGAAATCTGATATTTCATCGGTGTCGTTTTCTACTGCAATACCTTCTTGTACTTTTGAAGTACAGGCAGTCATAAACCGGCCATTGGATTTAATAGTACACAAACGACAAGAGCCGGAAGGAATTACGGATTTCAAGTGGCACAAAGTCGGGATAAATACTCCATTTTGTTCTGCGGCTTCTACCAAATTCATGCCTTCCTCGGCGGTACATTTTTTACCGTCAATAGTAAAACTTACTTTTTTAATGCTTTTTTTCATTTCGTTTAAATTTATACTGCGGGGTATCGAGATACGGCTTTTGCTCCTGATATTATTGCTTTATCGAGGTCAAATGTCGTATCGTACTCTTTCCCTTTTTGAATTAATGCTTCATATTCGTCTCTGAAATTTTCCAAGCCGGATAATATAGGATTGGCTGCGGATTGTCCGAGACCACATCTGTTTACTTTTCTCATTTGTAGTCCCCATTGCTTAAGATCGATTAAATCATTTTCAACACCGCGACCATCTATTATTTTCTGTAATTTCTTGCTCAAAATCACCGTCAAGTTTCTGCATGGCCCACATGAGCCGCAAGATTCATCAATAAAGAAGTCAGTGAATTCTTTTGTTATTTCAATTATATTTCTTGAATGGTTAAACACGATAATAGCACCTCCTGTGCTCAAATCTTCATAGGCTATTTTTCTGTGGAATTCATTTTTACCTATCAATTTTCCCGAAGGTCCTCCAACCTGAACTGCTTTGACATCATGAGCTCCTGCCATTTCCAATATTTCTCTTATGGTGATACCCCATTCTACTTCAAAAACTCCCGGATATAATACATCGCCTGATATGCTGAGTAATTTAGTTCCTGATGACTGCTTGGTTCCCATCGCTCTATACCATTCGGCTCCTTTGTCAATTATTTTTGGAATAGCACAGAGAGATTCAACATTGTTGATAGAACTCGGATTTTGTAGATATCCTTTTTCTACCGGAAATGGAGGTCTGTTTCTCGGTTCACCCCTCTTACCTTCACATGATTCCAGTAGAGCTGATTCCTCACCACAAACATAAGCACCTGCTCCTAATTGTATTCTAATATTAAAATCGAATCCTTGTTTGCCCTTGATGTTTTTTCCCAGAATTCCCAGCTCCTCTGCTTCTTTTATGATATTTTTGAGATAGGGTAGAAGATATTCGTATTCGTACCTTAAATATATTATTCCATTTGAAGCACCTATAGCATAAGCTGCTATTAGCATTCCGACAATGACTTTTAGTGGTTCTTCTGTGAGAATTACACGGTCTTTAAATGTGCCCGGTTCTCCTTCATCGGCATTACAGAGAATATGCTTTGGACTTCCCTTTGATTGTTTACAATATTGCCACTTCAATCCTACAGGAAAACCTGCTCCACCTCTACCTCTGATATTTGAATCTTTCACCAACTCTATTACTTCGTCAGGAGTGTAAGTGAATAGTTTTTCCACAGTATCCTCCCAACTAAATCCCGAGAATATAACACGACCTCTTCTGTTAAGATTATTAGTGACCATGCTATTGATCAGGCTTTCTTGGTTATGACCATCTCCAAAACTATTTATAAGGTCTGTCGGATTTTTGCCTTTTCTAAATTCTTTAACTATTTCTCTTACTCTGTATGTTGTAATTTTCGGAAAAATCACACCATTAATAATTGCAGCCGGTTCTTGATCACCCATACCTATATCCGATGTACTATATAAGCCAAATAAACCATCTTTCGAAATAGAATTAAATTTAGTTTTTGTAGCATTTTCAAAAGTCATTGCTATTTTATCCCTGCCAAACATCTTAGCCACGATGCCGTTATTGAGATATATATTGTACTTTGCCGATTGATTTCTCTTGAAAAAATGATAAAATGATAAGGTTTGGACAATATCGACGGATGATATTTTGAAAAAATTGGCAATTTGATTTATTGCTTCATCATCGATATGCCCAACAGCCTTTTGTATATCATGAAAAATATCCATCATACGGCTTTTGTCACTGTATTTTTCCAGTATGTTTTTTATATTACTCATATTTAATATTCATTTATAAAAACTAAATGTAATTACTGGTGACAAATGTATATGCGATATTTTTATAAAACAATAGCTAAAACATTTTTGGAATAATTCTAAATTATATTTTGTTAATCGTATTATATTGATAGTCTATAAAAATATAATATTGTTTATTTAGAATAAACGGTAATAAATACTGTTTAGAGAAAACGAAAGGCGCTTTCTTTCTGTGGGAAACATCTTTTTATAATAATATTTTACAGTGAATTTGCTATTTAGAATTGTTATAAAATACTAATTGAAATACTGATTTTTTTCTTAAAGGGTGTAGTTGGCAGATTATCAATCTTGTATAAAGCTTGGCATGGTTTGAGATTGTGCATGTGAAATTGTTATAAACCAAACAAAGTGTATTTTTGTAAAATGTATTGGAGGCGACAGTTTGTTAAGTTTTTAGTAATAGATAGTGTTTTTCTCAATAATTTATACCTTTATTGTCCATAGAAAAAATGAAATACACCTATTGGAGTTATGGATAGGTACTTTTCATTTAAATTTTGCTTATAACCCAACTTTTTTTCGTAATTTAGTGTCACACATTGTGATATCTGTTTAAAAAAAACAAAATAGGATAATGTATATGAGAAATAGGATGATTTTCAAGGGTTTTTTTATTTTTATTGTGTTTTTAACGATTTTTTCTTGTGAAAAGAAGGAAGATGTAATTGTTGAAGGAATGTCTCCCGTTTATGTTTCACCAACAGATTTTTCTGTGATTCGAACAGAGAGTCCCAGAAATTTTGATAAACTTGGAGATATTGTCAATGTCGGTGATTATATATTTATTGTTGAAAAAAATAAAGGGATACATGTGATTGACAACACAGATCCGGAAACTCCGTATAAATTATATTTTTGGAATATTCCCGGTTGTACCCAATTTACGATTGAAAAAGATATTTTATATGCGGACAACAGTTTTCATCTTCTGGTAATCGATATTAGCAATTACTCCAAAATTAAAGTAGTAAATTATGTTAAAGATATTTATGAAGATGAGAATTTATTTGAAGTAAGACCGCCTGACAATTATAAAGGATTTTTTATTTGTGTTAGTAAAAAGAAAGGAATACTTACAGGTTGGGAATTAAAACTATTGAAAAATCCTCAATGTGAAACTTATTAAAACTAATTAATATGAAAAAAATATTATTTCTTCTGGTAATCGGAATATTTTCTTGTGCGAAAGAAAACGGTTCTGTAAAATCGACTCTGAACGGGTCATACGCTCATGTTTTGGCAGTTGAAAATTATTTATATGCAATAAACAGCAGCGAACTTATTAGTTTTGATATTTCTTCTCCCGACAATCCTATTGAGATTGACAGGAAAGAGTTGGATATTAAGATTGAAAACTTATTTCAAATCAATGGAATTCTCTTTGTCGGTTCTCAGGAAAAGTTGTTGATATATAAGCTTCAGAGTGATGGGGTTCCGGTTTTGAAATCAGATAATGATTATTTTATATCCGATGGAATCACTGCTTGTGATCCGGTTATCTCACAGGGGGATTATGCATATGTAACCTTGAGCTCATACGGATCCGAGAGGATAAACTGTATTAGTAGAAGCACTTTGTTTAATGAGTTAAGAATATATGATATAAGTGATATTGAAAACCCGCAATTATTGTCTAGATTAAATCTTAATTTTCCCAAAGGACTATCTATTGATGGTAATTATCTTTTTGTTTGTGAGGCAAAAGCTGGATTTAAAGTTATAGATGTTGAAGACCCGGACTCTCCAAAGATATTGACATCTGTGGGTATATTTCAAACTTATGATGTAATCGCTAAAGATGGGCTTTTAATGGTGGTCTGTCCAACTGAAATAAGGCAATATGATTATTCAGATATAAATAATATTTCATATTTATCAAGTATAAGTTTATGATGAAGAAAGCTATAATTTTATTATTCATATTGTTTGTATCCATAAGTTCTTTTTCTCAAAAAAAAGACAGTATTCATTTTTTGCCTAAATATGCAATTGGAATAAGTCCCTCGGCATATATGAATGTATATAGGGGAGTACAATTGAGTCAGGATTTTCGTTTAAACAAAGAGTATAATCTTAACTTGGAATCAGGATATATTTACGATAGCGCTTTATATAGAAATCGTGATTCAAAAGGAATCCGTTTGAGGTTTGGAATAGAATATTTGATCCCATTCGATGAGGAA
>JALVEE010000072.1 GCA_027008645.1 Saprospiraceae bacterium | reverse complement strand
AAGCCAAAAGCACTTATATTACTCCTGAAATATTCTCTGAAATGACTGCCAAACTAAAAGCTATTGGTAGATATACCGGAGGTAGTCCGAGAATGGCAGTAGTCCTCACAGATTTACTTTTGAAAAGCGATACAATCACTACATCCAAAACATTGTTCGGGTTAATAGATGACCTTACTCCCTATTATCAAGATTTGATAAAAAGAATACCACAAAAAAGCAGAATTCTTTTTGATGCTATGATAAGATATGGTGAAAAAATGTCCCAGACAAAACTTGCTGCAAAAATCGGTGCCACTCAAAGCCAAATTTCGCAAGCGTTTATGTGGTTAAAAGAGGAAGGATACATACATGGCAAAAAAACACCAGGCAATCGTGTTTTCTTATATCAAGTTAGCGATAGGATATTGGTATTCTACTATCAGCAAAGAGAAATATTTCACAACAAAAACATAACCCCCATATTAGTACTATCCGATCTTTTGGTATCTTTTTATCAGGGAAAAACAAGCAAATCTCTCATAAAGCATCAAGGCAAAGATGTAGATAAACAAGAAGAATACTCTATATTTTTATTGGATGAACAAGGTTATACTGCAGAAGCATTTGAGATAGCCAACAGTTTGCTTAGACATCTCAAAAATCAATCCGAGAAAATGGACTCCGTAAGAAGCTTAACGGAATTTTTTACCAATTTATTAAATATGAAAATATCTCCGGCATTATTTATCGATATAGCGGAAGAAGCATTGTCGATATTTGATAAACAAGAGGAGCAAATAGTTATAAATACTTCATTGCATACGGTAGAATACATGGAAAGCGGCAAGAATCCGCAATATTTGGAATCATTACCACCGGATGAAGAAATAGCGGTAAAAGCAATAGTGGAAGAAGGGGAGTTGGATTGAGGTCAGATTATTATAAAGCGCGAGCAAGAAAGATGAGGATTGGAAAGTATATAAACAAAAAAAGTGGCTCCATAACGAAGCCACTCTGTTCTATTATTTAACCTGAATCTCTATTTCAAAATCGTAAACTTCTTAGCAACAAGAATTCCATTTCCTGTAATATTCATAAAGTAATTTCCTTCATTTAACTTAGAAGTATTTACTTTAATCAAGTCTTTGCTATTTGTAATAGTTTTATTTACAAGTTTTCCACCAATATCATATATACTAACCACCACTTGATTACCAAAATCAAAAGCAGAAATATCAACATTCAAAATTTGATTTACCGGATTTGGATAAACAGAAATATCAGATGGATCAATAGGCTCATTTGTACCACTTGAAGGTGTGAAAACATATTCTCCTGTTAAGGTATTAAGTGTAACATCATATGTTCCTGCTTTACACCAAATATTTGGACCTCCTTGAGTCCCTATTCCTGAAGGAAAATCTCTAGCTCCCCAATTAACAGTCCAGTCTGTATTTGCTCTAAACTTGATACCACTATCATCTGCTGTAGTATCAGCCTCTGTCAATGTAACTTCTTTTGCTGTCCATAACTGATTATTATCAGCATCAACAGTCATATAAGTATCAAAATTCGGTGTATCATCGGGCCATGCTCCAAAAGGCCCGTCTTTTCCAACAATAGAAATTTCATCATAAACTACAAATACCTCAAAATTATATTCTCCGGTCAATGTATTTAATGAAACATGATAATCTCCCGCTACAACAGGTATATTTGCACCATCTTGCTCACCTACTCCACTCGGAAAATCCGCACCTCCCCAGTTAACAGTCCAATCGTGATTAGCTCTAAATTTGGCTCCTCCATCTTTCAATGTCATATCTGCTTTCCATATTGTAGAATCTTCATTGGGAAACAAATCAGTATCAGCATCCCAACCTCCCGGAGTAGCATCTCCAATAATTCCTATCGCCTCGTACTTCTTGAGTTCAACAAAATCATATATCAAGGTATTGGTATTAAAAGTCACTCTATAATCGCCGGGTATCGCCACAATATTACCCCCATTCACTGTAGCAGTATCATTTGGAAAGGTACCTCCTCCCCAGTTCAATCCCCAATCATGATTGGCTCTGAATTTAAAACTTCCCTCGGTCAAAGTAATATCAACTTGCCAAACATCAGGATCATTTGCATCTTGTTTCATGTCTGTATCTGTATCCCATCCTCCAGGTGTTGCATCACCAATTAGACCAATATATTCAAACTCAACTTTCTCTTCAAAATTATATGCTCCTGAGGTTGTATCAAATGTAATGTGATACTTTCCTGCCTTAGATACTTCTATATTAGGTCCACCTTGTGTACCAACTCCGCTTGGGAAATCAGCTGATCCCCAGTTCACATCCCAATTATCATCTTTTCTGAATTTTGCTCCACCAACTTTCAGTTCCAAATCAATAAAAAATACACCTGAAGAATCTTCAAACATATTAGTATCTTCATCCCAACCTCCGGGAGTAGCATCACCGATTATTCCTATTGGTGAATGCACATCAAATTTGTACTCACCGGTACAAGAATTAAAAGTAACAGTATATTCACCTTCGAAAACCGGAATATTAGCGCCGCCTTGAGTTCCTACTCCCGTTGGAAAATCAGCTGATCCCCAGTTAATATCCCAAGCATCATTGGCTCTGAATTTGACTGCCCCACTTGTAAGTGTAATATCAAGAGTCCACACACATGTATCAGATGCATCTTGAAGCATATCGATATCAGAATCCCAACCATTTGGGGTGGCTGAACCAATTATACCTACCGTAGTAACCTGTCCATAGGAAACAAACCAGATGAACATAAATACGAACATAAAAAGTAATTGTTTTTTCATAGCTTAATTTTTTTTATTTAATAATTTTTATTTAATAGCAAACTACTATTTTTTATTTAAAAAAATACTTAATTTAACTCAAAGTTAATGATTTTTTTTTATTTTTATATATTATTTCAAATAAAACAACAAAAGAGTACTATGAAACGTAGATTTACTAATCATTTAAAAGTATTTTATTTTATTTTGTTTCTTATTCCTATTTCCCTTATTTCACAGAAAACAGTGACGGGAATAGTGACTGACAAAAACACAAAAGAGCCTTTAATAGGGGTTTATGTCGTAGTAAAAGATACTTTGGTAGGAGGTATAACTGATTTTGATGGCAGTTATAAAATCACTGTTCCAAAAGGTTATAATACATTGAAATTTACTTTCGTGGGATATCAACCTATTGAGAAAGAAATAAATTCAAATAGCGTAATAAATATTGAAATGTCAGAAGGTCAACTGCTTGATGAGGTAGTAGTAATCGGATACGGAACAGTCAAAAGAAAGGATGTGACCGGTTCATTAAAATCCGTTAGTGCAAAAGACTTCAACAAAGGGGCTGTGACTGCTCCGCAGCAATTGCTGGCAGGAAAAATTCCGGGTGTAAGCATTACTACTGATGGTAGTCCCGGTGGTGGTTCAGCAATAAGAATTAGGGGAGAATCATCATTAAGTGCTACTAATGACCCCTTGATTGTAGTCGATGGTATTCCCTTGGACAATACGGGAATCAACGGAGGAAGAAATAACTTAAATTTCATAAATCCGGCTGATATCGAAACAATGACTGTCTTGAAAGATGCATCTGCAACAGCGATATATGGAAATAGAGCTTCAGCGGGTGTGATATTGATTACGACAAAAAAAGGTAAATTGAGCGATGGACTAAAGGTGGCGTATGGCGCAAAGTTTTCTGTAGGGAAAATAACAAAAGAAGTTGATGTATTGAAAGCAGATGAATTTCGTGATTTAGTTAATAGTAGATTTGAGGAAGGAGCAAAGCAACGCGATTGGATGGGTGATGCTTCTACTGACTGGCAAAAAGAGATTTATCAAAATGCATACGGACAGGATCACAACTTAAGTATTTCAGGGGGTTTTGGAAGCATTCCCTTTAGAGCTTCTATGGGCTATACCAATAACAATGGGGTTTTAAAAACAGATAAATTCAACCGCCTCTCCGGAAGCATCAATCTGACTCCGGGATTTATTAATAATACATTGCAACTTAAACTGGGATTAAAGGTTTCAAAATCTAAAAATCATTTTGCTGACAAAGGTGCAATCGGTTCTGCCGTTGGATTTGATCCTACACAATCCATTCATTCTGACAATGAAAAATTTGGCGGCTATTTTGCTTGGCTTGATGAAAATGGAAGTATAATCGGGTTATCCCCTGCAAATCCTTTAGCATTATTAGACCAAAAAGAAGATAATTCAAACTTGACCAGATATGCTCTTAATGCATCAATTGATTATAGATTTCCTTTTTTAACCGCTCTAAGAGCAAATCTAAATCTGGGACTGGATAATTCCAATAGCAATGGTACTGTTTTTATCGATACTACTGCTGCATTTGCATATAATGAAGATACCGGTGGAGGTGTTGACAACGACTACAAACAATCATTGAAAAATAAACTTTTAGAATTTTACTTAAATTATAAAGAAAAACTATTTGGAAATGATTTTGATATTATGATGGGATATTCATGGCAACATTTTTATCAAAACTCTGAATCCCACAGATCAGATATCAGAAAAACAGAAGGAAATGTCAGTAGTAGTTTTGATGCAGCTGAATTGTATATGCTATCATTGTTTGGAAGAGTTAACTATGATATAAATTATTTTGCATTTTTAACAGCTACTCTTAGAAGGGATTACACTTCACGCTTTGCACCGAAAAACAGAGCAGGATTATTTCCGGCTCTTGGAATAGCCTTTAAGATAATTGATAATAAAAACAAATACTTCAACAACCTTAAACTGAGATTAGGTTGGGGTGTAACAGGACAGCAAGATATAGGAGGGTATTATTTATATCAAGGCTTGTACCAAAAAAGCACAAATACTGCCAGATATCAATTCGGAGATGAATTTATAACCACATTTCGCCCAAATGGATATGACAGTAAAATAAAATGGGAAACAACTAAAACGTATAATGTAGGACTGGATATATCTATAATTCAAAATAGATTAAGCGGATCAATTGAAGCTTATAAAAAAGATACAAAAGACCTACTTAATTATGAAGTACAAGTCCCTGTAGGATCAAACCTTACTAATATTGTAGCAACAAACATAGGAAGTATGACGACAAAAGGGCTGGAATTTTCAATCAACTCAACTCCTGTTAATACTCAAAATTTTAGTTGGGATTTCAGTTTCAATACTTCTTTAAATAGAAACGAAATAACAAAATTGAATTCCGATGAGAGTTCATTGGGAGAGCATGTTGGTGGAATCTCCGGTGGAGTTGGCAATACTATACAAATTCATACTGTCGGTTATGAACCAAAATCCTTTTTTGTTTACGAACAAAAATATGACAGTGCCGGAAAACTTATCCCAGGTGAATTTGTCGATAGAAACGGTGATGGACAGGTAAATGAATTGGACAAATACAGGCGTGAAACTTCCAGTCCTAGAATTATTCTGGGAATAACAAATAATCTCACATACAAAAAATTCAGCCTTTCTTTTGCAGGTAGAGCTCATCTGGGAAATGAAGTTTACAATAATGTAGAAACAGATATTGGATTTTTGAAGAGGATAGATAATCTCGGTGTATTAAACAATATCCATAGAGCCGCTATCGACAATAATATCGAGGAGCAAGACCAAGCGACATACAGTGATGCTTACGTACAAGATGCTTCTTTTTTCAAACTGGATCACATCACTTTGGGATATAATTTTGGTAAATTAATAGGTAAAAGTTTCAGAATATATACAACTGTACAAAATGCTTTTGTGATTACAAAATACAAGGGAATCGACCCGGAAGTATTCGGCGGAATTGACAATAATCTCTATCCCAGACCAAGAACATTTGTATTTGGTTTAAATGTAGATTTTTAATAAAAATTAAATTAAAATTATGAAAAATATAATTTCAAAAATACTATTATTAGGATTGTTATTTACAACAGCAAATAGTTGTTTTAAAGATTTGGATACAGTCCCTCTTGATGAGGATATTTTAACATCTGAAGTATTTTTTGCAAAAGATGGTGCATATAGGAGTGTGTTGGCTAAAATATATGCCGGATTGGCTACAACAGGTCAGGAAGGCCCGGCCGGACAAGGTGATTTGGGCGGAATCGACGAGGGATTCAGTTCATATTTAAGACAGTATTGGTATCAACAAGAATTGACAACAGATGAAGCTGTCGTAGGTTGGGCAGATGCAACCATTAAAGATTTTCACGATATGGATTGGACTCCTGCGGATGTATTCATCAATGCTTTTTACAATAGAGTATTCTATCAAATAGGTATTTGCAATGAGTTTCTACGACAAACTTCTGACGAAGCATTGGATAGAAGAGGTACTTCTGAGGCTCTACGAAAAGAAATCAAAGAGTATCAATACGAAGCGAGGTTTATGAGAGCTTTGAGTTATTGGCACGCTTTGGATGAATTCAGAAATGTTCCGTTTATAACAGAGCAAGATGCAGTAGGTGCTTTTAATCCTAAAAGAATCGAGGCTAAAGATCTTTTTAAATATATCGAGTCCGAACTGTTGGATATCGAAGATAAAATTGCTCCGGTCAGAACCAATGAATACGCTAGAGCAGACCAAGGAGCAGTTTGGATGCTCTTAGCAAAACTTTATCTTAATGCAAAACAATATATTGGGGAAGACAAATATACTGAATGTCTCACTTACAGCAAAAAAATCATAAACGGAGGATATACTCTTGAACCTGAATTTGCTCATTTATTCCTCGCTGATAATGACCACAATGATGAAGTGATTTTTCCTATCGCTTTTGACGGGCTGAACACACAGACCTGGGGAGGAACAACATTTATCATAAGAGCAGGTCTTGGCGGTAATCTGAATCCACTTGAGGGATCAGGAGTAAAAAACGGTTGGCAAGGGACAAGAACTACAAGACAAATAGTTGAAAAATTCGGAGAAATAGGTGGCGTGATTATTGATTTTCATCAAAGAACTTCATATCCTCAGGTTTATATTCCCGGAAGTTATATGGGAGATACCATTAGTACTGATTTTGCATTAACAGATTCTGATAAAGATAAAATATATAAAGGATATCAATATTTCAAGGAAGATAACTCTAGCTTTGTGATAGCGCCGTATCCGTCTTTAAATCCTGCATATGGAGATAGTGACGGTGATGGCAAATTAGAATTTGGAGGAGATCCTTTAGTAATTGAAAAAGCGGGCTTTTATTATATAGAGTTCAATAACAATGATAAAACTTATAAAATTGAAAAGAGAGATTGGACTGCTACCGGTTCTGCTTTGTCAGAAGATGTACCATTTGTATATGATGAAGATTTGAATATGCTAAAAGCATCTGCTAATCTCAATGAAGGAGAGCTATATTTCAAAGCTAATAATTCTGAGCAAATTACATTAAGCGATGGCAATGCCGATGGTATTTTGGAAGAAAATGGCAATCATTTAACAATCGCTCAAAGTGGTCCGGTTGAAATATTCTTAGACTTGAGAAAAGAAGATTTTATTTATAAAATAGCATCAACTTCTTATGACAGAAGAGGTATTTTTGGAACAAATGGACAATCATTGGATATAAATGATATTTCTGACTTTAATCAAGGTTATGCTGTATTGAAATTCAAAAATATCACTTCCACAGGAGAAAAAGGTTCCAATAGTGAATTTCCTGACACTGATTTCCCCTTATTCAGACTTGCAGATGCATATTTGATGGCAAGTGAGGCTATATTGAGAGGAGCAAGCGGCGGTACAAAAGCTGATGCTGTAAATTATTTCAATAAAATTAGGTCAAGAGCATACCAAAGCAATTTGGCAAATCTTGACGAAAACACTTTGAATCTTCAAGAGATTTTGGATGAGAGAGCTCGTGAATTTATGTGGGAAGCACAAAGAAGAACGGATTTGATTAGATTTGGACAATTTACTACAGACAAGTATTTATGGCAATGGAAAGGAGGAGTAAAAGAAGGACAAGCGGTTGAAAACTATAGGAGAGTCTTCCCTATTCCAGCCAAAGATATTAATAACAATCCAAATTTAGTACAAAACGAAGGATACTGATGAAAATATCACAATTGCTTATAATTTTAATAGTTCCTTTCTTTGTCTTAGCGCAGGTTGTGACGGTGATGCCTGCATTTCCAAAAGCCAATGACGAAGTCACAATCACATTTGATGCTACTAAAGGTACTAAAGGGCTCAAAGATTGCAATTGCGATGTATATCTTCATACAGGAGTAATAACTGATAAAAGCTCGAGTAACAGCGATTGGAAGCATGTTGTCACAACTTGGGGGCAAGCAAATCCCACATGGAAAATGGTAAAAGTTCCCGGAGAGCCCAATCTTTACACTTATAAGATTAGTCCTACGATTAAATCTTATTATGGGGTAGGAAATAATGAAATTATCCTGAAAATGGCATTTGTTTTTCGTAATTCAAACGGAAGCAAGGAAGGAAAAGCAGATGGGGGCAAAGATATTTTTGTCGATGTCTATCCTGAAAATACAGGATTGATTTTCACTCTACACTCTCCCTCTCAAAAGGATTTAATTGTGGATAAAAATGCAATAATTCCTATAAAGGCAACAGCTTCTCAAGATGTCAAATTCGAAGTTTTTAAGGATAATATACCTATCTATTCAAGTCAAGGACTGGTATTGACCTATGATTTGACAGCCTCTGAAACAGGAACACATGATATCTCAATCACAGCCAATGCAGATACTATATCAATAACCAAATATTTTCATTATACCGTACCCTTAACAAACAATATAGCAGAGCTTCCGCACAATGAAGAAGACGGTTTAACCATTATAGATGATAGTACTGCCATTTTTTCATTATATGCGCCGGGCAAAAAAAACGTATTTTTGATTGGAGATTTTAATGATTGGAGAATTAATACAACTTATCAATTAAACAATACTCCGAACGGCAAAAGATGGTGGATTGAGTTAACGGGGCTTAATCCTAATGAAGAATATGCTTTCCAGTATCTGGTAGATGGCAGGATAAAAATAGGCGACCCATACAGCAACATCATCCTTGATCCATGGAATGATAAATATATCCCTCAAGACGTTTTTCCTAATCTTAAGCCCTACCCTATAGATAAAACCGAAGGGATTGTTTCTGTATTCACAACCGGTAAAGATGAATTTATTTGGGAAAATGATATTATCAATAAGCCTAAAAAGGGGAATTTGATTATCTATGAATTATTAATGAGAGATTTTTTAAAGGACCATAGTTTTAATTCATTAATCGATACTTTGGATTATTTGGACAGGCTTGGCATCAATGCCATTGAATTGATGCCGGTCAACGAGTTTGAGGGGAACAATAGTTGGGGGTACAATCCTTCATATCACTATGCTTTGGACAAATATTACGGAACTCCTTACGCATTTAAAAATCTGGTTCAAGAAGCACACAAGAGAGGTATCTCAATTATTTTGGATGTTGTGTTCAACCATGCATTTAGCCAATGTCCTTTGGCGCAATTGTACTGGGATGAATCAAAATTCAGACCTTCGGCTAATAATCCCTATCTGAATCAAGTTGCACGACACCCTTTTAATGTTGGATATGATTTTAATCACGAATCCAAGGCTACAAAATACTACGTAAAAAGAGTATTGAAACATTGGATGAATGAATATCATATTGATGGTTTCAGATTTGATTTGAGCAAGGGCTTTACCCAAAAACAAAGCAGTGATAACGGGCAAATGGCAGCATATGACATATCCAGAATAAAGATTCTTGAAGATTATGCGGATTTTATATGGAGTATCGATACTTCAGCCTATGTGATTTTAGAACATTTTGCTGCCAATAGTGAAGAAAAAGTATTGTCTGATTACGGTATGATGCTATGGGGTAATATGAATCACGAGTACAACGAAGCGAGTATGGGATATCATTCGGAGTTGTCTTACATCACACACAAACAAAGGGGCTGGAGCAAAGCCCATTTAGTAGGATATATGGAAAGTCATGATGAAGAACGCACAATGTATAAAAATCTTAAATGGGGAAAATCTTCCGGTAGTTATAGCGTAAAGAACCTACAAACTGCATTGAAGCGACAAGAACTAACAGGTGTATTTTTCTTTCTTCTTCCAGGTCCAAAAATGATATGGGAATTTGGAGAAGTCGGTTATGATTATTCTATCAATAGATGTGAAGATGGTTCTATCAATGAAAATTGCAGATTATCACCAAAACCGATAAGATGGGATTATTATGAGCATAAAGCAAGAAATGAGTTATATCAATTTTGGAGCAAATTGATTGCTTTGAAAAGGGAAAATGATATTTTCAATACTAATGATTTCAATTTTAGTCTAAATTCATACAAAAAATATATTCATTTCAATCAAGAAAATAAACATATTACAGTCATCGGAAATTTTGATGTTAATCCGGGAAATATCAAAGCCCGCTTTCAGCATACGGGAACTTGGTTTGACTATTTCACAGGAGATAGTCTAAATATTACCGATGTAAATATGCAAATAAATTTAAAAGCAGGAGAATACAGATTATACACAGACAGCAAATTTCTAAAAGGAGGATATAATTCGACTGTTATACAAGCTAATGATAAATATTTTATAGCATATCCCAATCCTGTAAAAGATATATTGACACTGCAATTCCATTTTCAGAACAATTTCACCTCCAAAATTGAATTGTACGATTTAAAAGGGAACAAATTGATAGGTAAAAATATACCATCTATGAGTTACAATTTTGACATGAAACCTTTCCCCAATGGTATATACATCCTAAAGATATCAAATGACAATATTCATATTAACAAAAAGATAGTAAAGCTACAATAATAAGGTGCATTTCATTTTTTCGCGTTATTACAAGAAATTTTGTTGATGTGGGCAACATTGCGTACCTACGGCACGCATTTTAGTTGGATAAAAGCCCTTTTTTACCCATGTTTTGTGCCTAACGGCACATTGATGTAGTATTTAGTGCCTGGTCGAAAACACATCAAATTTAAAATTGATTCTTATTGTCATCTTTAGCCTTTTTTACAAGTGATTGATACAAAGGCATCAAAACATTGCAAAAAAGCCAAAATCTGATCAATAATTATCTGAATTTCAAAAATTGCCTGTTTTCGACCAGGCACTATTTAGAAGTAAAACGGATTAATTTCATAAGTGAGGCGGTCTGTGCATATAGAAAAATTAACCTTATATGCGAAAAAATGAAATGCGCCCCAATAATACATATTAGTGTCTCACCTCTTTTATATCATCGGGATTGTGTTTATATTTGAATAATAAAGCAAAAGCTATCGCAATAATCAAGGCATAGGCAGCAAAAATAAACCATATTGTTGGCCAATCTTTTACATTATCAACCGTGTATTTATCAACGATATACCCACTAGCATAAGCTCCCATAATTGCTCCAAGACCATTAGTCATAAGCATAAACAATCCTTGTGCACTCGAACGCATTGCCGGTTTTGTCTCTTTCTCAACAAATAATGAACCGGAAATATTGAAAAAATCAAATGCCATACCATAAATTATCATAGACAATATCAAAAACACTAATCCTCCAGCCGGATTTCCTATACCAAAAAAAGCAAAACGCAATACCCAAGCAAACATACTCATAAGCATTACGTTTTTTATTCCAAATTTCTTTAGAAAAAATGGAATTGTCAAAATAAATACCGTTTCTGATATTTGTGATAAAGTAAGTATTATTACGGAATGCTCAACGGCAAAATATCCTTTGTATGCCTCAGAAAAATCTTCTAAAAAAGGCACTCCCCAAATATTTGTTATTTGAAGTGCTGCTCCCAACAACATAGAAAAAACAAAGAATATTGCTAATTTACGATCTTTGAACAGACTAAATGCATCAAGACCTAATTTCTGTGCCAAAGACTTTTTTTCAGAAGCTCCCGAAGGAGGGACTCCAGGCAAAGTAAAAGCGTAAATACCCAAAACCAGCGAAGCTACCGCAGATACTAAAAATTGCTCCATTCCTAATTTCCATCCAAGTAAATCCACAGTCCATGCCGCAAGTATAAAACCAATAGTTCCCCACACTCTAATGGGTGGAAAAACCTTGACTATATCAAATCCCTCTCTTTCTAAGATGGCGTACGAGACAGAATTATTCAATGCAATTGTAGGCATATAGAACATCGATATTAAAAAGACAATCATATAAAAGGTATTAAAATCTTTCACCCCACTCAACCAAAACAACAACACCGCTAATATAATATGGCTTAAACCAAAAAGTCTTTCGGCATTCATCCATTTATCGGCTATTATCCCCATAATTGCAGGCATAAACAACGACGCTATGCCTAATGTACCATAAACAGCTCCAATTTGCAAACCGGTAAAATGCAATGTGGCATACATATAGGCTCCTGCCGAAAGCAACCATGCTCCCCAAGCAAAAAATTCTAAAAAATTCAAAACCGTAAGACGAAATTTAATATTCATATTCCTTTATTATTTTTTGTAATAATCATCTAACAACCCTGCGAAATTAATAAAACATTCTAAAAATTATAATATATTTGAAAATAATTAATATAATTTTATTTAATATATGTATATTTGCTCCGTTAAATTGCTAAAATGCCATATACACCGTTTTTAATAGGAATAACAGGGGGAAGTGGTTCCGGAAAAACCACATTTATCAATAAACTAAAAGAGAAGTTTAGTGATGATGAAGTTTGTGTAATATCCCAAGATGACTATTACAAACCCAGAAATCAGCAACTGACTGATGACAACGGGATTAAAAACTTTGATCTTCCTGAGTCTATAGAATTTGGTCAACTGTCGATCGATATAAAAAAATTACTTCATCATCAAATTGTTCATCGGGAAGAATACACTTTTAATAATGTACTAAAAAAGCCTAAGATTAAAACTTTTAAACCTGCTCCTATTATTATTATAGAAGGACTTTTTGTTTTTTATTTCGAAAAACTGTTGGATAAACAATTTGACTTGAGAGTATTTATCAATGCAATGGACAATTTAAGAGTGATCAGACGTATAAAAAGAGATAGAATAGAGAGAAACTATCCACTTGAAGATGTCCTATACAGATATGAAAATCACGTTATGCCTTCGTATGAACAATATATTGAACCATATATAAGACGTGCAGATATTATTGTAAACAACAATAAAGATTTTGATATTGCTTTAGAAGTTTTCAAAGGATTTGTAAGAAATTATCTCGATAAATTAAAACTTGAAAATAATTAGACTCTCAAAAACTTTTCACTTTTTTTTACGTTATTATCACGTATCTTTAATGTATAACGATACAATTTGAAACTTTTTTTTAAAAAACATTTGGGGTGCTTATATAGCTGAGATTATACCCACTGAACCTGTCCGGATAATACCGGAAAGGGAAATGTTAATCTCCTAATTACAGCTCCTATTAAATTCTAATAAATTATGAAAAATATTTTCGTAACATTTATCACGCTGTTTATTTTTTCAATCAACATCAATGCACAATATAATATAACGGGAGATATCACTGACGATTCCGGTAAAACTGTGCAATTTGCTCAAGTATTTCTTCACGGAACAGATTATGCTACAGAGACTGATGAAAATGGACATTTTGAGTTAAAGGGAATAAGTGTTGGGCAGTACTTACTCAAAGTGACAATTATCGGTTATGAAGAATTCGAAAAACCTTTATTTTTGGATAAAGATATCGATTTGTCCATAATTCTAACAAAAAAGTATATCAAGTTAAATGATATTTACATCAATGCCACCAGAGCTTCAGACAAAATGCCTTTTTCATATCAAAATATCGATAAAGAAAAAATAGAAGATAAAAACACCGGAGAAGATATTCCATATCTATTAAAACATACCCCTTCCGTAGTTACTACCTCGGATGCGGGAGCCGGGATTGGTTATACAGGAATAAGGATTAGAGGTACTGATCCTACAAGAATAAATGTTACAATAAACGGAATACCTCTAAACGACCCCGAATCTCAACAAGTTTACTGGGTGGATTTACCTGATTTGGCGGGTTCCGTTGAAAGCATCCAGATCCAGAGAGGTGTTGGAAGCTCTACCAATGGCGCCGGTGCTTTTGGTGCTTCTATCAATGTAAAAACAGAGAATATAAAATCAAAACCTTATTTATCTCTTGACGGCACATTAGGAAGCTACAACACAAAAAGATTTTCTGCTAAAGCCGGCACGGGGCTGATGAACGGAAAATACAGTATTGATATCAGATATTCAATGTTGAAATCAGATGGATACATTGACAGAGCTAGTTCTGCATTAAACTCTTTCTTTGTGTCAGCAACAAAAATATTCAACAATGGATCATTGAAGTTCAACGCCCTTTTTGGAAAAGAAAAAACATATCAAGCCTGGTATGGACTACCTGTTCAGTACAAAGATATCGATTCATTGAGAACTTATAATTTTGCAGGTACTGATTATTTCCAAAAAAATCCCCCATACGAAAATCAAGTTGATGACTATACACAAAACCATTATCAATTGTTTTACAATAAAAAGCTAAATGAAAACTTATTGTTAAATCTCGCTGCTCATTACACCAAAGGCTCAGGGTTTTACGAACAATACAAAGTTGATGAAGACCTTGCGGACTATTACCTGGACACCACTATAACAAGGTACAATGACCTCGTAAGGAGAAAATGGTTGAGCAATGATTTCTTTGGCTTGGTTTACAGCTTAAAATATGCTGATGAAAAATCAGA
>JALVEE010000071.1 GCA_027008645.1 Saprospiraceae bacterium | reverse complement strand
CATTAGGCTCCAGATATTTGAACTCCCTGTCTCTAACTTCAAAGATTAAAGAGGGGTTTGGTTGGCATCCCATTTTGTTATTTGTACAATTACTTATATCACCTATAGTTGCTATGCAAATATCGAAATTAGGATTATCTATGGTATCTCCATTTATTGAGGAAACTGCGATAAAATATGTCCCCTGTTCACATCCTGTAATCAATGGAGGAGCTTGAGGGAAAAAACCGGAACTACAAGAAGAACCGGGAGGATCATCGACAATTGATATATCATTACAATTTCCGGTAGGTGAATAAAATACTGACCAAACCGGTGTCCAGCTGCCTTCTGTTGTTACATAAGAATATAGTTGTGTAGCATTTTTATCTGTATTTATTTGAAACCATACAGTCGGGTTTGAACCAAAATCCGAACACCCTCCGGAAAGTCCCTGATTTGGGCTAGCTCCTTTTAATGTGCTACATATACAATCTTTTATTATTTCTGCTTCCTCAGGAGTTTCGGGAGATAGGGTTTCTAAATCTGAAATTAATCTGCACTTATCAGCATTTACTTCGTTTATTTGCTCTAAGGCTATTTTGAAGTCTGCACATTCCGTTTCAGAATCAGAACTGGAGACTTTTATGAAGAGATAGTCGTCATTCATACAATCTAAGTTGATGATGATACTTGTTTCCGGAAATTCATTACATTTTGACTTTATATAGTTTGCATTGCCTTCACATATGGCATCTTCATCTCCGGAATATACTTCTACGGAAAAGAATCCACTGAAATATACATCGGATATATCTATTTGCAGAGAACTAAACATCGTGTCAACTTTCATTCTATACCAAACGGTATTGTCATCGGATTTATCATCGCAGACGGAATTGCCAAAGTCTTGTCCATCATCATCATTGAAGCCAATAGCGCAACATGTAGTACCATCTATCGTCTTATCCAACGCTAAATCCAACGGAGGATTTTCGTTGTTGATACATGGACTATCATTTATAGGAGGTGTTTCAAAACGAATGTGAATATCAAAATTTACATATTTATTGTCTGTATTTACAACAGCCAAATAATAGTATTTACCATCTTCGTTTTTCACATCTATAGGATAATCTAAAACACCACCTTCACCACACCAACCATTGTTTTTAGTACATGCATTATCTTGATCAAAAACAACTATATCAAAGTTTGAATGGATTGCATTATCAACTTTTATATCTAATAAATTTGCTCTTTGAGGTATCCGGAATTTGTACCAGACAGTTGGTCCTGAGCTAAGATTGCAATGCTCTACTGCTTCTCTGTCAGGACAAGCCCCATTATTACATTTGTTTTCAAAATCATTCCAAAGACAGTTTTCTGTTATTATCAACTCTTCCGCTTTATTACATCTATTGTTGAGAGCGCATGGATTATTTGCAGTACTAAAAAATGATGAAGAAATATCAAATGTACCAGCGTTCTCATCAGATGTGGATATCCTTAATTGGTATGTACCTTCATCAAGGCAATTCCAAATAAATTCTGCTTCATCGGCCAATTCACAATAAGACGGAGAGCTGCTGACATCGTTATGACAAAAATCATCATCTACATTGGATATTGTGGCAACAATGGTTCCTTGAATAGGGGTATTGCCTGTAGGAGTAATATTGATTTTTATACCGGTATTGGGGCTTTCTATTGTGAATGTATAAAAAACAGCATTGGTCTGGTCGTCGGGTTCGCAATCATCAAAATACAGATAAGAAAAACTGCATACATTGGTCTGCTCATCATCTAAAGTGCCACCATCACTTAGGTCAAAAAGCGACAAATCTGCACAAGCCTTATCATTATCCGGTTCACAGTTTAACTTGATAAAACCTGCATCCACATAGTCAATATCATTACCGGTCACACTAAAAGTAGAAGTAGTTCCTTCTCCATTATCTCCGGTAATATCACTATTATCAGGGTCGGTTAAGATACCTGTATTTGTTGTGATTTCATATGCTTGATACGTATCTTCAGTACTGAATTGGAGGTAGTAATTACCATCAGGGATGTCAAAAAATGCATAGTGTCCATTAATATCAGTATTGGACTTATAGACAATTGCACCATTCTCTTTAAATAGTTTTACTGTAGCATAAACAACCGGAGGCTCACCCGGATCTTGAATACCATTTTCATTGGAATCTTCCCAGACACGATCACCGATTATTGATTGGCTGTGTAAAATATTATTCATTGAAAGAAAGAAAAGAAGAAATGCGATACTACTTAGTTTGTAGAAATTTTTCATAGAGTTGATTTTTATTACAATAGAAATATAATTATATATATTAAAGACGCAAATATTTGATAATACGCTGCCTGTAATAAAAAAAACGATTGAACCATTTTCATCATTTAAATACAGTATTTTTATATAATACTGAATTATTAACCTCTTAGCGAGTTAAACTCACAAGAAACTTTACACTTGACTTAACGATAAACTGCATAAATTCTCCGTAATTGATGCCTTTATAACTAAGAGGAAGATTCAGGCTATTTTGTGAGTATAAAAGCCTCTGATTTAGCAAAGGATTTTATATGTTTTTATTAATGACGTAGATACAATCTATACAGAATGAGCAGGTAAATTACAAATCCCAAAAAGACCATTCCTTTTCTGTGACTATTGTATTTCGTAAACTATCCAAATTTATTGAATCCGGGACTACTCTGTTTTTTAGCAAGATATTACTTCTTTCTTCTGTGGCCGAATATGCAACAAAATATCGTTTAGTGGTATCAAGTTTTATCTTATTTGGAAAAATTGATGAATAAGAATAAACCCCCTTTCTTAAGTCTCCATATTTTGAATAAAATGTGTAATTATATCTTATTCCTGTCCTAGTTATTTCTTGAGAAATAGATTCGGTAATAGAATAATAGCCATTATCAAGTATTTCTTTGGATTTAATATATGCACCTATATTAAGTACAATAATAATCAAAACTAATAATGCCATTGTCGTCCAATAGTTACGGACTTTTCTTCGGAATTCTTTATCTTTTTGCATTTTCTTTACTTAACATTTTACCTGATAAATCTGCAGCATAATTTGTAGCTCCTGCTATTTTACTTATTCCTAAATCAAATTTACCACTTGATATTTGCTCTGCTGATTTTCTAAATAAATCAGGAGTGTTACCACATAAATACAATTGTACCAAAAAGTAAAAAGACACTTCCAAATATATATGACAAGACTAATTTGCCATTATAATGTGGATATTTAACAATTAGTTTTTTGTATCGGTCGTTATAAAATATTGCCATATAATTAATAAGTCCTACCGGTAGAAAAAAGTTTAAAAGTGCTTCTAAAAGACCTAATATAAATGAAGTGCCAGCAAAATCAAAAAAAGACTCTAATTCATATATGTTTAAATACCCTAACCACATTTTAATAAATAAATAATTAAAGCCATTAAATGTAGTTATTAGCCATAAGACACTATATTCCCATCCTGAATCCTTATTTTTAAAATCTTTATTATTAACGATAGCATCAACCCATAAAAGATAGTAAATGTTTTTCATATTA
The DNA here is from genome assembly GCA_027008645.1 of Saprospiraceae bacterium. Classification (GTDB taxonomy): domain Bacteria; phylum Bacteroidota; class Bacteroidia; order Chitinophagales; family Saprospiraceae; genus JADJGA01. The sequence continues at coordinate 905 of JALVEE010000071.1, read as the reverse complement.
TTTCTTATTCTTTCGTGTACTTTTAAATTATCATCACTTTCGTACTTAACTGTGTATCTTGAAAAACCAAAGAAATCCAAAAACCAAAACTAATATTGCAGGAGTAATGAGCCATGACAAGATCAACAATGAATCCTTTGTTCTTGTTTCGCCTTCAAGGTAATCTGTTCCTTTTATTTCTCGTAAGAAATCAAAAATGACATCTGAAAGAATATGGTTAATTATCAAAATAAGTGCTATTAAGAATAAAGAAAATACCATTCCTTTGAGAACAAAAAATATTAATTTTTTAGTTCCCAAAATAATACTTTTTTAAGTTGAAACGACTTCAGGTGTGTAATATTTTGCAGTGGCGGGGTTATTTGGGTCTGGGAATATCGATTTTAACTTCACCCCCTGATGAAATATTCATAATTGAATTTCACAGGGCAGGCTAGCCCTCTCCTTTTAATAATGCTTCCTGTTTTTTGAAAATAAAGTAAAAGGAGAGGGGAGATGGTGCTTGGTTGTTAGGGATAGCTTTTATAGCCCGAATTATTCACCACTTTAATTTATGTATATGGATATTTTCTTGAAAACATATGTGTTATGTTCAAAATGACAAATAAATTAATACCCCAAATTTGGGGTAACGTTTGCTTTTATCTTTATGCATCTGTTGCGTTACGAAACACTTGAAATATAATAATATATCTGCGTATTTCTGTGTCTTACATCTACATAAAGCTAAAAGCATGAATAATCCGGGATAAGGTTTTTCTATGGTAAAAACCTAAAGTAAGCACTCAGGCACTTCCATTTTAGGACAAAACAGCAAGCACCTGAGAACTTTCAAATCAAGGACTAACTCAGATTAAACAATTATGGCTAAATCAAGCTTTTAAATACAAACGCTAGCATTATAG
>JALVEE010000070.1 GCA_027008645.1 Saprospiraceae bacterium | reverse complement strand
GCGGTGGCACGAGATGTGAGGGATAAATATAAATGGACGCCTGAGCACCGGGTATGGATTTAGCTAAGCTATCCGCTACATAATTGGCGATGTGCAGTACCTGATCCGCTCCATTGCCCAGTGCCAATGCATCCGGATGATAGGAAATGTTACTTCCATCGTTAGGCTCAATGGTAATCATAAATTCCTTTGGATTTTCCTCCTTGTACATATTCAGCCACTCAATTCGATTTTCGAGCATTAGTTGTGCTAGATTAAGGTTGCTGTATTCGAGGTTGATACCATCACCATTGGCACCATTGTCGATATATTCTTGCCAGGTGTAAAGTGTACCATCTTCTTTTGTGGCAAAATATTCGGGATGTGACTGGAAAGTATCGGGGTCAGCAGCTATGTCATCCTGATAGGAGTGCCCGACGGCAAAAGTTGCAGGATAAGCATTTCCCTGTTGAGTGATGATACTGCCCTGTTGTGTAGCCCGAAAAAAGAACTCCCGGTCTCTTGCATTTTTTGACAATACGGGATCATATCCATCGCCATCACCGTTGGAATACCAAAGGTTACGTGAAATAAAATCCGGTTCATCAAATTTCTTCTTCGTGAATGTCCAGTTGGGATTATTGGGGATAATCGTCCAGTCAGGAGACGGTGTGAGGAATTTGCAACCCAACTGCTTGATAAAATCAAACATCCCGTGTTCGACACCGATTCGATCATTACCGACTATGAGCACCCGGTTGCTATTCACATCGGAGACGAATGCTTCTCCATTCATAGCAGATAAGGTAGCATCATCAGTAGCGGAAAGTATCGTTGTATTAGGGCGTATTGCCAATAAAATACCGCTACCATTGAAGTTGCCCGAAGTATTCACAGAATAGGTTTTACCTTCGATTTGCTGTAAAAACCCTGCAAGTTCTTCTGCCAAATTGACCATATTTGTATCTGTGGCAGGTTGTATATATATATTCTTATCTGTAAGCTGCCCTAATGCTTGGGAAGCAAAAAACAGTAAGAAAAAGACCCAATTATTTATTTTTATTTTTAACATTTCGATTGTTTTTAATTGTTAGAAAATGATTTAAACTATAACCATTGCAAGGGCTCATTTCATTTTTTCGCAATGGGGTTGATTCTCCTTCTTATTGGCACACCTGCCCCCTCATCCATCCCGTAAAAGCACTGCGCTCCCTCTAATAATTTTTCTTCACTTTGTTACGAAAAATGAAAGGGGGAAGTAGCAACCCACGACTCATCTAAAAAGGAAATGCACCTCATTGCAATCAGCATTACTTTGTGATTACTAGTGCACTGCGCAAAAAATAACTATACATATATACTTGTTCTTTTTTATTCATACATCGTTGAAGAACCTCGCAAATAGCTAAGGCTATTCACGAGAACCTTCGCCTTGTCTGAATAAAAAATTACTGCGTCTAATATGTGCACTTATTTCTTGCGCAGAGCACTAGCTTTTTTGCATCTGTCTTTTTACTTGTTTTCGTTATCACAAAATATGTCCCGCTAATCATATCTTGAAGATCTATTCTTCTGTGGTTAAATCCCTTTTCGTAGCTGATATTCTCTTCTTTAATTACCTTTCCATTGATATCTGTAATAATGACTTGGGCATTATTGTTTGTGTTAGTATTAAAGTCTATGTTTATATAATCTGATGCCGGATTTGGATAAATATTCATTTCAAATAAATCAACTTCAACAGGAGGGGAAGTTGAATTCACAAAAGATGTATTTATCGGTAAAATATTTATAGTATAATCTTCTACCTCTCCATATTCAAAATATTCGCAGGGAGAAGGAAATGTTTCATAGGACATAGACACTCTAAATCGTGTTTTTCCGGTTAATACATCAGAAGGAATCGTAAAATTTCCGCCAATATTTTCACCGGATGAATTTGGTGAAACAAAAACTTTTTCCATTTCATCATCAAAATCTCCGTCTCTATTATAATCAATCCATATTGTTACATTTTCTTCATAAATATCAAAAGAAAAACCGGGAGAAAGTACAAATTCTACGTTTTGTCCCTGTGATACAACAGCTGTAATACCCGTATAATCTCCATATCCCCAATCATTACCATTAGTATATTGAATTCCATTGAGTTCAAATGCCTCTATCCATTCATAATATGCCTCTTCTCCCTTTGAATTACAATATTCAATAGAAGTTGTATCGCTATTGCCACATCTTGATAAATTATCAAGGAGTACTTGATATTTTGGAGCAATATTATTGTAAGGGGCATTTTGTGTAAACTGATTTTCCAAAGATCCCCAAGAACCATATTTACCATTTTTAGGACTCACCAAAACATGATGGATGAATAGCATTTCATTAGGGGTAAGAGAACTAAGTGAATCCAATAGTTCCACATAAGCATTATACATACGAGCATCTGTTTGTGCTTCCACCAATAGATGATTGTATGGTTGTTCTGTACCAAAAGGTTCGGGTGTAAAGTGTTGCCCTCCTTCATAAAAAAGCAATTTTTTGTCTTTTTCGATTGCAAGATTGGCATATTTTCTGAAGCTTTTGAAATAAGCGTTTTCATCATCATAATTTATACCACGAGTTGCCGCAAATACATCATCTAGAGTTGAATTTCCATCCAATTGACTGCAATCCACTCCGAGATAGGTAGCAATTGAGATAGCATCTACATATTGCGCCGTTCCTTCCGCTTCCATTTGTGTAAATTGGCGGTCTCCAATATCAAACCACGCTCCTTGTGACGCCAATACTCTGGTAACTCTATCGGGCACATCACCAAATGCTTCTGTCCAAGTTTGCAATGCCCAGCCTATTTTTCCAACTGTGCGCTCCGGCCAAGGAAGAGATTGGTTGCCTATGCTATCTAGATAACTTGTTTGGTCAAACATCCAATTCCATACTTCATTTGAATATTCGATATATATTTTTAAGTCCGGATTGAGATTATTTTTAAACAAATTCGCAAGTTGAATTATATAATTTTCATCGGCAAGATGAGGGATATTTATCCATGCATCGGATTTTGTCTCATTACAAAGCTGAATCATCCATTCATAAGGAACGCCATGACTCTCTTCTGAACCGTAAGTATAATAATCCACAGGAGTTCGATCACTCCATTTGCTCACAATCGAGCTGTTGATATTCCCGAATTCCATAAAGCGGATAGTTTGGAAAGGAGCTAATTTATCCCTCCATGAACTTGCCCAAGGTTGTGTTTGATAAGTGGACTCTGTACCCGGTAACAATACCCTGATATTGCGCACATGATTTTCTAATGTGGAACTTTTGATGGTCAACTGAAGATAGTCCGCATATTCTTTGGTTGGATCAAAACTATACTCTATTCTGCCCGGCACATCGGAAATAATCGAAGTGACACCACCTCCTGATATATCAATATCACCTTCTCCTTCATACAATATTACATAATTGCCTGCCGGCAAGGTATTGGCTGCTGACCAATGCGTGAATACAATTTGATCGGCTTCTGCATTTGGGTCATCAACCGTTACCGGAATTTGCAAAGGATATCCGTTTTCATCCAAAGGAATTTGGTTGAGGAATCCGGTATTCCATTCATTTTGTCCGCCCTCTACATATACCGCATTCGTGGTTTGCCAATTATTGGCATTTTTCATAATATTGACGAACGGATAGGCAGAGCCATAATAACTCGGTGGAAAAATTTGCATACCGATTTGCAGACATCCGTTTTCTTGTGAGAAAAGTGAAAAGGACAAAAACACTAATACTACTATAATTGATTTTTTCATAATTATTGTTTTTAAAGTTAAATAAAAGTTTTCTTGTGATATAAACTTGATACGGTCAAGTTTTTTTTTACCCTACTTTTTATTTATTTTAAATTATAGAACCCACCTCAAGAAGCTGTATAAAAAAAATTGATTTTCAAAAATCAGCTTTCGTCCCAACCCTAAAGGGTGGCTTATTTTCAATGATTTACCCTTTAGGGGCAGGGGCAAATAAATCATTGAAAATCGTATGGGAGATTTTTAAACAGCCTCATCTGCAACCCATAAAAGCATCTGACTAGTGCACTGCGCAAAAAATAACTACACATATATTATATATGTCGTCCCGATAGGACTTTTTCATTTTCTCTATTCAATTTACAAGGGACTTACGTCCTCTTGCAAAAACATATCATCCCTAACGGGATTTTAACAGGTATAGAGATAGAGCCCTCGACTAAATCTAAAATCGAACGAAAGTCCCGTTTAGGGACGAAATATTCTAGCCGGCTGACGTAAGTCGCTGGTAAAATAAAAACGAATATCTTCAAATGAGTTCCGTAGGAACGGCATATTGAAAAAGTATGACAATTTTTGTTTCTGTTGATTATCATAAATAAAAATAGCTAAATATATATGCGTAGAGCACTAGTGCGCCAAGAACAAAATAAATCCAATATTAAAACGTTTAAAGAGAATAACCAAAAAACAAAAATTATGAGAGGGAAAGCACC
>JALVEE010000069.1 GCA_027008645.1 Saprospiraceae bacterium | reverse complement strand
TTGCCATCTCCGTCAGGAGTAAAAACATTTGGAATATCTATGGTAAGCTTTTTTTCTATTGCTTTTAGAAAAATAGTATCAGAAACACTACATCCTCCTTCATCTGTAATCTTTACTATATATTCTTGATCTATTTCAGGTTTGGCAACCGGATTCAAACAATCATAACAAGACAAATAATCAGAAGGTGTCCAAACAATATCCTTTGGATTGATATCGGTTTCGACATTTATGGAATATGAATTATCCAAATCCGTAACTTTTGTGTATATTTTAAAATCAACAAAGTCATCAATTGTAAATACTTCATCAAAATTGCTTTGGCAGCCATCTTTATCTGTAAGCGTAAATGTATAATTTCCTGCCTTCAAGTTTTTTACTTCAAATGGAAACTCTGTTATATTAAATTCACCTTCACCATTAATCGTCAATTTTACAGGCATTGTGGCATCTTCCATTCCTGCGATAATAAATTTGCCATTTCCTTGACAATTTTCCCTCTCGGTTAGAATATTGGAACTAATACTTTTTTCAGTAATATTGACAGTTATAATGCTATCGCAACCAACTGCATTGGTCAATATTTCTGTCCCTGCCGGATTATCCAAACTATAAGTTCCTGTACCAATAGTTAAGGTTTGACCGGGGCATAATTTTTCAATAATATTGGAAGAACTTATTTCTTTTACATTTACGGTGATTATTGCTTTGGATTCAGGACAAGTACTAGATCCGGCTATTTTATATTCAAACCTGTATATTCCCCCTTTTATATTTTCAAATATTACATCTGTACCATTTGAAGTCTGTATATTTACACCGGAATTATCTATATCTGTCCAATTTCCTCCACTATCATGAGTGCCGAGTAGAGTATTAATATCGATGCTTGTTCCGTCATTACAAACTTCAATAAAATTATCTGTTCCTGCATTTAACTTTTCTACGATATTTATTGTAAGAACAGACGTATCCTTGCCACATAAATCCTGATCTCCTGTTGTCAAAGTAAAGATATATGTTCCTTTTTTCAATTTACTTATATCAATACGCCCATTATTCTGAAGAAGCGCACCTGTTTGAGCAACATCCTCCAAGATATATTCAGTATTTTCATCTGGCTTGAGTTCATCAATAATATTAACAAATTCATTTCCTCCTTCGCAAAAAGTAAGCTCTTTATCTGTTCCGGCAAATAATTTCTCTTGTACATTAACCTTAATAATTGCTGAATCAGGCGGACAAGTACTGTTTGATGTCACGAGGTATTTAAAATTATATGTTCCTGTTGAAACACCACTAAAATCCACTTCATTAACATCGCTGATATCAATATCCGCATTAGTCATTTTAGTCCATTGTCCCCCCGAATTGTGGGATCCCAATAAAGATTCAAGATCAACAGTATTGTTAATATCTCCGTTACAAACTGTTATTTCGTTATCATTACCTGCAACCGGAGCAGAAACAATGGAAACAGTCAAATAAGCCAAATCTTCAGGACAACTACCATTAGGGGGAACTAAATATTTGAAAACATAATCCCCCAAAGCATAATCCTTGAAAACTATGTTTTTTGCATTGCTTACAATAGTATTATTAGACGTTAACCAAAAACCCGTATCAACAGAGTATCCCGACAAATAATCAAATAGGTTAAATAAATCAGTTGAGCCTTCGCAGACGGAAAAATCAGTTCCTGTTCCGGCTTCAGGTGCTTGCAGGGTGGTAATGTTTGCATATGCAGTATCTCCTTCACAAGTACCATTTTGCGGTATTATATATAAAAAATTATATTCTTTCAATTCATCCAAAAGTACATTATCATAATTTGTGACCGTATCCATTTGTGAATTCAGCCAGACACCACCAATATTAGCGTTCTTTAAAGAATCAAAAAGATTAATGGTACTTCCTTGGCAAATAGAATAACTATAACTATCACCGGCATAGGGAGATGAAACAATACTGATAAAAACATAAGCAGAGTCATTGCCACAAGGTCCTGATGTCACATATAGGAATGAATCAATTCCCACCGGTTCTGTTGTAAAGACCATCGTGTCAGGTCTTGAAATATCAATAGAATCACCACCGATTTGTTCCCATATTCCTGTCGTATCATATTTTTGTCCCAGATATCCAAAAAGAGTTATTGTATCCGTATTTCCAACACAAATACTTCCCGCTCCATCTTTCCCTGCAAATGGTGCATCGGTTACAATTACAGTGATTATAGCACTATCTTCAAGACAAGCACCGTTATCAGGTATCAAATATTTATATCCGAAAGTATCGGTTTTTACCCCATCAAAATCTACATAAGTAGGATTTGATAAATCAACTTTAGATGTGTCCAGATCAAACCAATCACCATTTGAATCATGTGTACCAAGAGCGGATTCTAAATTTACTATAGTATTTTGTCCACTATTACAAACAGAGATAGTATCATCCTGACCGGCATTTGGTTGGCTGATTATCTCTATTGTTATTTCAGCGCGACTTGTATCACAAGGAGCATTATCAATTACATAATAATACTTATATGTACCAATAGCTGCTCCTGTCAAATCAAGATCATCAGAAGGGTTAACTATATTATCAAACTCATCAAACCAAGTACCTCCATCATCGTGTGGATTGCTTAAGTATCCATTCAAATCAATTGAATTTTGGGGTGGACCGCAAAAAGTATCTGAGTTGTCTTCTCCCGGATTACCGGGATCGGAAACGATAACCGTTAAAACCGATGAAACGGTATTGCATTTACCATCAACATCCTGTGTAGTATAAGTGAAATTATAAGTTCCCGCATTAAAATCTTTGAAGTCAACACAATTTGTAGCATCTAAATCAACGCCGGTATTATCATCATCAGTCCACACTCCTCCCGGCTCGTTACCTACTTCAAAATCAAAGTCAACGCAAGTTCCGTCATTACAAACCTCCACAGTAGCATCTGTTCCGGGATTTGGAAGATCAATTACAATAAGATCAACGGGAATAGTATCAGAATTACATTTTTCATCAGTATCATCTGTTAAAAACACATAAACAGTAGTAGTTGCAGTCGTAAATGATGTCGGATCAGATACGGGATTTGTGCAGTTGCTATCTTGATACCAGTTTGCTGTCAAGTTACTCTCTCCGTTTTTTAATGGATCATCATAATCTGTTAGAACAAAAGTCGCTTTACCGTCAAAATCATAATCACATTCTTCTATTGGTCCGACAGCAGATATATCCAAATCATCTTTGAAAATGAGTGTCATAAAATCGGGATTTATATTTTGAGCTGAACAACCATTATCATCTATTAAGGATGTTAATGTAATTGTACCGGTTCCCGTGAAAGGTACTCCAAACATTGAGGTCGGAACATAGAAAGTTTGTGAAGAAGCATCCCAGTAAGGAGCAATACTTCCTGAATAACATATGGTAATTTCATCATCAGTATCATATGCCGGTACATTAAAAGGCACATTAAAACTACCTATACTTAATACAAATGAGGCGTCATATGGCTCAGTTCCTCCGGTTATGACCGTATTTATTTGATTGCAATCATCTGGACAAAAAACGGTCAATCCATCCAAAGAAGCTGTTGGTGATTGAAAAATCTCTACCACCTCACATTGTTGTGGGGTACAATTATTAGCAGATGTTTGATCTAAAATAGCACATATATTGTAAACTCCAGGAGCCATTGTCCCTGAAGTTACGGTTAAATTTGCTTCCTGATTGGGATCTGTCCCTGTCAAACCACCATAAGCAACTGTTCCAAGGGAGGTTCCACCTGAATAAGCATCAGCAGGAGGCGATGCTCCCGGAAAATATACAAATTCGACCCCGAAATCTGTATCTGTATTTGCGCTCTGTCCCATATTGGCTAAACCCGTAGCGGTGACATCAAAATCTTCGTAATCACATAATGTAATAGGATTTATTGTAATACCATTTATTTCCGGACAAGGGGGAGTACAACTCAAACTTATATCGCTACAATCAATAGTACCGTTTTTTATCGCATTAATCAATAATTGGTTTGCGGTAGAATTAGCTTCACCGGGAGTTTGTGTTGTTATCGTATAATTGCTGCCATCAAACCAATTGCCGCAATCAAGACCGATAGATTTATCGCTAACATCTGCTAAAGGAGTAATATCCCCCATCACATTTACATTACCATACCTTAATGCATGGTAGTAAACTTCAAAAGAGTTTCTGGTTTGAAGAATATCACCACCATTTCTCATTCTGACGTAATCATAATCTCCACCGGAAGTACCACAAGGAGTATAATTGGGATTAGTTGTACTCGGAGACGTAGAGCAACCATCAACACTCCCCGCAGTAATAACATATAACCATGGAGGATTATTGGCAGGTAATCCGGGGTAAGGTTCGTGTTCGTTATAAATCAAAATTATTGCACCGGGATTAACAGAACTAAAGGTATTGTCAAGTTTTAGATGTCCTGTAGCATTTCCTTGCCCTGATTGGTCGATATTGTTGTCATCTATAATCCACCCCTCTAAATTCACGGGATCGGTAGGGTTAGCTGGATCACCAATCACCACGAGTTCTATATACTCAACACCACTACCTGTTTCATTATAAATCTCATTAACAAAAATAGCACCACCATCAGGACATTGACTATATGATATACCAAAGTTAAGAGCAAAAATAAAAATTATAAAAATAACCCGGTTAATCATGACGAGACATTTGAATATTATTAAAATAGTTATCCGCATTTTAGCACGCTCGTTTATTTAAAAAAATAAACAGAGCCTACAAATTTATAAATTTATTCGCTAAAAAATAAATTTACGAGATTAATTTTAATAAATTAACTATTAACATCCTATATTTACGAGTATTTGTTTTGTCGCATTACAATCCGGCCTTTTTGCTTATTTCCAACATTCTGTCAATGCACACCCGTCCTTCGTCAATTACACTTTGTTCCAATATTACTTCGGGTAATTCATACTTTAATGCAAGATAAAGTTTCTCAACAGTATTCATTTTCATAAAAGGGCATTCATTGCAGGCACATTGTGTAGTAGGTGGTGCAGAAATAAGTTTTTTCTCAGGAGAATCTTTTTGCATTTTATACAGTATTCCGGGCTCAGTTGCTACAACAAACTCTTTTTTGTCGGTATTTTTCACATACTTCAATAATTGACTTGTGGATCCTACAAAATCGGCTATTTCCAAAACATGTGGCTCACATTCCGGATGTGCAATAAAATCCGCACCGGGATGTTCTGCCATAGTAGCCATTATTTTTTCCCAAGAGAACATTTCATGTACCTGGCATACACCGTGCCACAAAATCATATCTCTACCGGTTTCCTTGATTAGATAGGCGCCTAAATTTCTATCCGGAGCAAATATTATTCCTTTATCTTTAGGGATACTGTTGATTACATGCACAGCATTGGACGATGTGCAACATATATCTGTCATAGTTTTCAATTCTGCGCTACTGTTTACGTATGAAACAACGACATGGTTAGGGTGCTGAGCCTTGAACGACTTAAATATATCGGCAGGAGCCGAATTTGCGAGAGAGCAACCGGCATTCAAATCAGGTAGTAAAACTTTCTTGTCGGGGTTCAACATTTTAGCTGTTTCAGCCATAAAATGTACTCCTGCAAACAATATCAAATCTGCATCTGTTTTTGCTGCTTCCTGAGCCAAACCGAGACTATCTCCCACATAATCGGATAAATCTTGAATGGCAGGTACTTGATAATAATGTCCGAGTATAATCGCGTTTTTTTCTTTTTTCAGTCTTTTTATTTCCTCAAACAAATTGATATTTTTATCAATTTCTATATTCAAAAATCCGTTTTTTATCAGATTTTCTTTTGCTTGTTGTAGTGTTGAACTCATTTCTTAATAATTTTTATTTTTGAAACGGAAACCCAATTTTAAAATTGTGTGCTTGGGATTTTAAAATACACTTTCTTGTTTTGCTAAACCCGCATTATTCACTGGTTTTCGTAGTGAGAGTTCAAAATACCAACGGGAATAAGCCTTTTACACCTCAAAAAAATATGATATAAAATAGCTTTTTAGAGTATTATCTGTAATATTGCATTTTGGTATTTACTAAGGTGTGTTTCTTTTGACCGTAAAAGATGATATTTGTTTCAAAAGCCACCTATTGATATTTGTTTTTTATTAAACACAAATCGTTTGACATGACTCTTATACCACAATTGAAAACATTTTCATCTCAAGATTGGGTGGATATTGTATTGAATAATTTTGATGAGTTTTTGCAAGATCATGCTGATGGAGAGCGAAAAGTTGCAGCAAACTCGATGGGGCTTATTGCCAAATATCCCGATAAAGTGGAAATGATTCCGGATTTAACTCAAAATGCTATTGAAGAATTGGTACATTTTAAGATGGTGTATAAATTGATGCTTGAAAGGGGAGTTCAATTGAGACATTCAATGCCGAAAGACGAATATGCGGTGGCTATGATAAAAAAAGCACATTCCGGCAGGATTGAGAGATTTTTGGATAGGTTGTTGATTGTTTCCATATCGGAAGTCAGAGGAAAAGAAAGATTTGGGACGATTGAAAATGCTTTGGAAGACCCTAAATTAAAAGCATTGTACAGAAAAATCCGGATTGATGAAGAAAAACACGGAAGCGTTTTTGTCGATTTGGCTTTGCTTTATTTTGACAAGGATATTGTCGAAAAACGAATTAAATACTGGGAAGAGGTTGAAGACGAAATTTTCAATAGTCTTCCCTTGAGACCTTTGCTACATTAATCCAAATCTGTAAGAAAACATATATTAAAAAAACAATAAAAATTATAAAGTATGAATAATCTAAAAAACTTGGTTTTGCTTATATTTATATCCACAATATTGATATCTTGTAAACAAGGTAGTAGTGATAATAGCTCAACGAAAAACAGTATTGAAACCAAAAGTACTAAAATCACTGATTCTAAAGAATTTGAATCTTATTTTTTAAAGTTTTTCAATTTGTCTGATAAAAATACTAAAACAGACCTACCGTATGTCAATAAATTTATGGAGGACAAAAAATTATTGCCCTTTAAAGATATTTGTGGATTATTGAATAACGATACGATCAAATCCGATGAACGGGTTTATAATTTTTGGAAAAAACGTTGCGAATTCAATAAAGCAAAAGAAAAATTGATGAGAAAATATCAAATCGATGGAGATTCAATTAAAATTTTGATGCAAGAAGCCATAAAAGAAGGCAAATACAACGAAAAACTTAAATAGTGTTATTTGCTTATAAAAAATTGAAAAGCTTATTATTATACATATAATATTTATAGTTTTTTGTTTTAATGAATATTTGCAAGGACTTTTAGTTCAAAATATTAGCATATTTCATTGATAATTAAAAACAAAATAGTACCTTTGCGCTCCATTTTATTAAACTAAAAAATATAACAGTATGTTTGCAATAGTTGAAATAAACGGTCAACAGTTCAAAGTGACAAATGATCAAGAGATATTTGTCCACCGTTTACAAAACGCAGAAGGAGATAGTGTTACTTTTGACAAAGTACTCCTCGTCAGTGATGATGACAAAAACACACAAATTGGCAGCCCCGTATTGAATGCTTCAGTTGGTGCTACGGTTTTAGAACATGTAAAAGGCGATAAAGTAATCGTTTTTAAGAAAAAAAGAAGAAAAGGTTACAGAGTAAAAAACGGACACAGACAGTATTTTACAAAATTGAAAATCGATTCAATTAAATTTTAATTAATCCAAAAATCTTAAGATATGGCACATAAAAAAGGAGTAGGTAGTTCTGACAACGGTAGGGATAGTAATAGTAAACGATTAGGAGTAAAATTGTTTGGTGGACAAGTTGCTAAAGCCGGAAATATCATACTAAAACAAAGAGGAACAAAATTTCACCCCGGTGATAATGTCTATATAAGTAGAGATCACTCTATTCATGCAAAAGTAGATGGTTTTGTGAAATTTCAAGTTAAGAGAAATAAAAGAACTTTTGTAAGTATTGTACCAATAACAGAAGAATTGGTAGCAGCAGCAAAAAACCAAGTAGAGGAAACAGTGGCTCCTCAAAAAGCGGTTTCTGATTCAGCACCAAAAGTTGAAGAAGTAGTTGAGGAAACTGTTGTTGCTCAAGAGGCACCAACAACAAGTTCAACACCCACAGATACAAAAGCTGAAAAAGATGATTTGACAAAAGTTGAGGGTATCGGACCAAAATTGAAAGGTATATTTCACGATGCAGGTATAATGACTTTTTCGGATTTAGCTGCTAAAACTGCTGATGAATTAAGAGAGATTCTATTAGAAGCAGGAGGAAATAGATATGCTAGATTTGATCCTACAACATGGCCTGCACAAGCAAAAATGGCAGCAGAGGGAAGATGGGAAGAATTGAAAGCATGGCAAGATGAATTAGATGGAGGCAAATAAAGTGTATTTGTCCAAAAGCATAAAAAAGGCTGTTTCAAATCGAAGCAGCCTTTTTAATTTTTAATATTCTATTTTGTCATCTTTATCTATCCACGCTTTGAAAACCAGTTGGGCTTTATCTTGAAGCAGTTGTTTCATTGGAATTTTTCTGGCATTTACAGGAGTCGCAATTTCTTGATAAATGAAATCATCATCAAATCCGGCATCCGCAGCATCTTTTTTGTCTCCTGCATAATAAACAGCTTTGGGTCTTGCCCAATAAATTGCTCCTAAGCACATCGGACAAGGCTCACAGCTGGTATATATTTCACAATCCTCCAATTGGAAAGAATTTATATTTTTACAGGCATCTCTAATCGCAACAACCTCAGCATGAGCAGTAGGATCATTGCTGGTTGTCACTTGATTATTTCCTCTACCGATTATCTTTCCGTGTTTTACTACAATAGCTCCAAATGGACCTCCTTTTCCGCTATTCATACCAGTTTCAGCCATTTTTATAGCTTCGAGCATAAATTTTTCTCTTGTTTTTGACATATAAATATTTTTTTTCAAAGATAAAGGATAATAACAAATGAATATCAATTGTACTAAAAAAAAGTTTGTTAAATGTTAAAAAATTGAATCTTTTGTTAATTTAGTGTTTTCTTTTAACAAAACAGTAGAGTTATGGTATTTTTAGAGTTTGAAAAACCCTTGGAAAAGTTGCATGAGCAGTTGGAAAAATTGATACAAATCAATGAGGAGGGTGAATTGGATATGAGTGATAAAATAAAAGAACTTGAAAATAAAATAAATAAAAAATCAAAAGAGATATTTTCCAATCTTACAGGGTGGGAAAGAGTACAATTATCAAGACATCCTCAGCGTCCATATACTGAATTTTATATTGAAAATATTACTTCTAAGTTTAAAGAACTTCACGGAGATAGATATTTTAAAGACGATAAAGCCATAATTGGCGGTATAGGCAAAATAGGTAATCAAAGCGTGGTTATCATCGGTCAACAAAAGGGTACTAATACCAAAATGCGTCAATATAGAAACTTCGGGATGGCAAATCCGGACGGATATAGAAAAGCTTTGAGATTGATGAAATTGGCAGAGAAATTTAATTTGCCTGTCATCACCTTAATCGATACCCCCGGAGCTTATCCCGGGATTGAGGCCGAAGAAAGGGGGCAAGCGGAAGCAATTGCAAGAAATCTCTTTGAAATGGCAAATCTAAAAACACCGATTTTAGCTTATGTTATAGGTGAAGGCGCCTCCGGTGGTGCTCTTGGAATAGGAATTGGTGACAGAGTTTTTATGCTTGAAAATACTTGGTATTCCGTTATTTCCCCTGAAAATTGTTCGACTATTTTGTGGAGAACATGGGATTATAAAGAAACCGCAGCAGAAGCATTAAAACTGACACCGGAACATATGCTTGAATTCGGTCTAATCGAAGATATCATTAAGGAACCACTGGGTGGTGCGCACAAGGATCCGGAAAAAATGGCAAAAACACTAAAAGCACATATCATCAAGCAATTGAAAGAAGTTATGGAATTCGATACGGAGACACTTTTGGCAAAAAGAATAGAAAGATACAAAAATATCGGAGAATTTGATGAAGTTGAAGAATAGATTATCGCAGAAAGACGATGAAAGAAGTTACTTATAAAAAAGCACTAAACAAATTACTCAACTCAGCGGATAAACCTGAAAAAAAGGGGATAAAACTGAATCCTGCAAAGTCAATATTAATATTATTTGACGGTACGGACGATAGGGATCGAAAAGTGATATTGCGATTTAGTGAACAACTAAAATCAAAAGGCAAAAAGGTGAAATTATTGAGTTATATCAATTCGAAAGGGGAGTTGACGGACTTCGGTATGGCTGTTTACAATAACAAATCCGTCAATTTCTATGAATTTCCCAAAAAGCATATCTTGGAATTATTGGATTCTGAAAAATTTGATTTTCTTTTTAATCTCAATATAAAAGATCATAAACATCTTCACGCTTTGGCCTGTAAGACCAATGCATCATTTAAGCTTAGTCTTCCGACAAAATATCCCCATAATTTTACAATGGTGATGAACACAAAAGAAAAAGAAGACTTGAATACTATTCTTGCCGAAACCAATAAGTGCTTGGAAAAATTGTCATATGAATAGATAGGTGTATTTCATTTTTTTTTCGAAAACTTAACCCAAGATTAAAAAATTAGTTAATTTCGTTATTAACTTCAATTTTCCGGTATATGAAAGAAGAAAAACGACAAAACAAAGAAGAATTAATTATTGATGCAGCCGAAAAAATATTTAGCAAATACGGATATAAAAATGCTAAAATGGAGGATGTTTCCAAACTTGCGGGAATAACCAAAGTAACTCTGTATTCGTATTTTCAAAGTAAGGAGAATCTTTATATGGCATTGACATTTAGGGGGTTTCAGAAATTGCTCAACGGGTATTATCAAATAATAGACAAACATAAATCTGATACGGGATTGCATTCTTCTCTTGCCCTTTTGGATAAATTTATGGATTTTTCTACTGAAAACTTTTTGTATAATGAAGCTCTGCTCAACTATTTTTCAACGATAAGGTCTGGAAATGAAAAAAAACTTACTGAAGCGATTAAGGAGAGTATTTATTTTAAAAAAATGCAAGATGTTCATAATCTCCTTTTCAAACTCGCGGCAAAAGAAGTGCTAAGAGGTAAAGAAGACGGAAGTATTATCAATGATTTTGACCCGATGTTCTTGTCACTTCACGCATGGACTATGGTCGTAGGCTACTCAAAAGTATTGGCAGCATCAGGAAATGAAAAGACATCAATTTTTCATATCAAAATGTCGAACCTAAAGAAGATAATCCTGCAAACAGCAAAGATCGTCTTGGTAAATAAAATGGACTTGGACGAGGCTTTAATCGAGAATTAATCAGAGATATGGATATACACAATATTAGAAGAGAATATATTAAAAAGAAACTGCATCTCAAAGACCTTAATAAAAATCCCTTTAAGCAGTTTGACCAATGGTTTAAAATCGCTCTCAATGAAATTAAATTCGACCCCAATGCAATATCTCTTGCTACCGTTGGAAAGGATAATAAGCCGAGTTTAAGAACTGTTTTGTTGAAGTACTATGACGAAACGGGTTTTGTTTTTTTTACTAATTACGGTAGTAGAAAATCCAAACAAATAGAAGAAAACGAAAATGTGGCTCTATTGTTTTTTTGGGTTACTCTCGAAAGACAAATAATAATAGAAGGAAAAGCAGAAAAAATATCCAAATCCGAATCACTAAAATATTTCTCTTCAAGACCACACGGCAGTCAATTAGGCGCATGGGTTTCACAACAAAGTAGCATTATCTCCTCAAAATCGATATTATTATCAAAATTGGAGGAAATTAAACGAAAATTCAAAGAGGGAAAGGTTCCGCTACCGGATTTTTGGGGTGGTTACCGGGTTAAACCCGAAAGAATTGAATTTTGGCAAGGAGGTGAAAACAGGCTTCACGATAGATTTTTATATACTAAAAACGCCAATGACGATTGGAAAATAAATAGACTTGCTCCTTAACCCGAATTATTCACAAGTATTTCTATTCCGAGCTCAAACTACCTGCTAATACACCATATTAATCAACATATTCCACTTTTCTCATAAACCTAAAGCCGAAAGATATTTCCACCGTAACGTTTTTTATTCTTCTTTTTCTCAATGTTATGGTATTATTAGGATGGTATGGATCTACAATGCTGCCAATTTCCGGTTGCAAATATTGATTGGACAAATCGGGATTAATAGATAACTCAATCAGCAATTCCACAAGTTCGGAAAACACATACTCAACACCTCCACCTACCTGTGCTCCATATACAAATTTCTTAACAAATATATTGTCAGGATAATAAGGATATGACTGTCTTTGATTGAAATGCGCAAATTTGTCAAGATTGGTAGATATCGTGTATTCTGCTCTTAATCCAAAAGAATAGAAAGATTTTAAATCTTCTTTAAGTTGCTGTTTTCTTTTAGCTCCTAAACCCAGACTTATATTGTGAAATAAAAAGTTTCTAGTAGGAAGTCTAAATACATTTCCGTCAATAGTATATCCAAGGGCACCTCTAAGCGCACTACCTCTATTGTGATAACCGAGTTGTGCATAAAGGGTATTCATAGGATTTTCTTCCGAATAAGATTCAATAAATGAGGCTATGTGGTATGTAAGAACGGGTTTTTGATTGAAGTTTTCCCATTTTTGATAACCGATAGAAGGCCCACCCTTTATACCAAAGAAAAAACTTTGAGATATTCCAAAAGCAATCACAAAAAACACCAAATACACCGTAACAATCAATCTTTTTATCATTTGCCTAAACTTTATATATTTTATAATCCTGACAGCAATAATACTAATTTTTTGGGGTTATGCCAATTCAACTCTAAAATTACGCATATATTACATTTTAATTTGGACTTAAAGCCTCATCAAATAGATATTTTATACTCCTTTTTTTAGTTCTTGCTGCCCATTCCTTTCTCTTTGAAACGGGTTTTAGCAAAACCTTTCTACCTTTCCTGAATTTAATTCGCGTTTTGGTTTTATTTATTTTTGCCAAATATTTCAAACTCATACCAAATTTTTGAGAAATAGCCGCAAGAGACTCCCTGTTCTCAGTTATATAAATATCATCATTGCCATAATATTTTTTCTTCTTTTTCTCCAAAAATACAATATCACCTTTTTTGAATTTATGTCTTTTCTTTTTTATTCCATCATTGTATTTTAATATCCTTTTTTCTGAAATTCCCACTCTCTTTGATAGAGAAGAAAGTGTTTCTCCTGCAAATGCATAAGTGAATTTGCTTCCGTTGATATAATTTATAGAACTTGTTTTTCTTTCCCTTTTCCCTGTCTTTATTACAGTCGAGCTTTTGGTTTTAGACCGGGCTGGAGGCACGGTATTCTTTACATATTCCACAGGTTTGTATTCCGAATCAAATTCGTACAAATTGTATTTTTCAATTATAAAAATCAGTTTATCGGCATATTTTGGATCTGTCGCATATCCGGCTTTAACCAGACCTTTTGCCCAAGACTTATAGTCATAAACGCCATAATCATACAGAAACCGGTACCTTTTTTTGGATAAAAAGGCTGAATGGTCATCAAAGGATTCATTAACCGAATTGTAAACCCTAAAACAGCTTTTCACGATACTTCCGTTTTTATACTCATCATCTTCCCACGAAAAAGTAGCTCCTGTCCAATCATTGCCACATTTTATTCCAAAATGATTATTTGCCTTAACGGCGAGATCACTTCTACCCCAGTTTGACTCCAACATACCTTGTGCAAGAGTGATACTTGCGGGAATACCATACCTATTCATTTTATCAATGGATATATCCTTGTAGTTGTCTATATAATTATAAACAAAATCTTGGCTGTAAACAGCATAGGAATACACAAAAATTAAAATCATTAAAACACTTCTCATAAAACAATAATTTATTAATAACCAACAATAAACATATTGCTAACAAAAATCATACCAAATTAAATAAAAATAAAATAATCTTTGTATGAACTATTTAAACGGATAAATCATTAGTTATAATGTATTCTTATTAATCAAAAAAAACAATATTAAAATTATGGCAAATTTATTAGATCTTTTCGAACAGCAAATGGATGGCAATTTACTTGAGCAACTCGGTTCACAGGTAGGTATTAATGATCCGCAAAAAACAAAAACCGCCGCTAAAGGTGCTTTTTCAGTATTAATGGGTGCTCTTCAAAAAAATGCTTCAACCGATCAAGGTGCAAGTATTCTGAGTTCTGTTCTCGACAAAGATCATGACGGAAGTATATTAGATGATGTTATGGGTTATGTTACCGGAGCTATGCAGCCAAAAAACACAAGAACAGTTGATGGTGCAGGAATTTTATCTCACTTGCTTCATGGTACAAACCACGATAATATCCTTAGTCAAGTGGCAAATATGGCTGGAATAGATAAAAACTCAAGTGCTAGTCTTTTGATGAAATTGGCTCCTATCGCTATGGGTATGTTAGGAAAAATGAAAAGAGAAAACAATCTTGACGAGAATGGTCTTAGAGATGTATTGACTCAAACTGTTGAGCCTGCTAAAAAAGACAGTATGCTTGGAGGTTTATTGGGAAGTTTCTTAGATCAGGATGGTGACGGAAGTGTAATGGACGATCTTGGTAGAATGGGAATGAAAGCAATATTTAAAGGATTTTTTGGAAGAAAATAATTTTCTTTTTCATAATTATTTAAGAGTGAGGCTGAATAAATTCAGTCTCCTTTTTTTTGTGTTAGAAAGATATAATATTTTTATTTGATCGTGTAATTTCAAAATTAATTTGGTGTAAATTCAAAATATATTTAGTGCATTTTCAAAATATTTATATATTTGTATAAAAATTGATTATGAATTTAATAAAAAGGCAACTTGAAAACGTAATAAAACAGTTAATTCATAAATATCCGGTAATAGCATTAACAGGACCACGCCAATCAGGAAAAACAACATTGTTGAAAAACATATTTACCGATTATCAATATGTCTCTTTAGAAAATACTGATGAAAGAAATTTTGCAGATGAAGATCCTAAAGGGTTTTTAAAAAAATATAATAATCATATCATTTTTGATGAAGTTCAAAGATCTCCGGCTTTATTTTCATATATACAAACAAAAGTGGATGAAACCGGTGAAACGGGACAATTTATATTATCGGGATCAC
This sequence comes from Saprospiraceae bacterium, assembly GCA_027008645.1. GTDB lineage: Bacteria > Bacteroidota > Bacteroidia > Chitinophagales > Saprospiraceae > JADJGA01. The sequence continues at coordinate 23,840 of JALVEE010000069.1, read as the reverse complement.
AAAATTTTCATTTATTAAAAAATATAACTCAAAGTTTAGCAGGAAGAGTTGCTTTATTGAAACTGTTGCCTTTTGATAATACTGAACTAAAAGCTGCAGGACTGCTTCCGGATGATTGGAAGTCTTTAATTTTAAAAGGCTTTTATCCTCCGATATATGACAGGAATTTAGATTATTCATTTTTCTATTCAAATTATATTCAAACATATATTAATAGAGATGTCTCTGAATTGACACGAATACACGATTATAAACGATTCAATAATTTTATTGGACTTTGTGCTGCAAGAACAGGACAATTGCTAAACATCAGCAGTCTTGCTAAAAGTTGCGGAATTTCTCAACCCACAGCAAAATCGTGGCTTTCTATTTTGGAAAGTAGTTATGTTATTTTTTTATTAGCTCCTTATTTCGAAAATTTCAATAAACGTATTATCAAATCTCCTAAGTTATATTTTTATGATACCGGATTAGTATCATTCTTATTGGGTTTAAGGACTGAAGGTGATTTGGTCAGTAGAACTTTAACAGGTAGCCTTTTTGAAAATTTTATAGTAGCAGATATTATTAAAAATAACTATCATCAAAATCTTTTAAAAAATTATTGGTTTTGGCGGGATTCCAAAGGAAATGAAATAGACCTGCTAACTAAAATCGGTGATATTTTTGATATTTATGAAATAAAATCAACCCAAACTGTATTACCAAAACTATTTAAAGGAATGAATTATTTTGACGAAATCAGTATGGGAAAAATAAGAAAGAAAACATTGATTTACGGAGGAAATAATAATTATGAAATGTCCGGTCATCAAATACTTGGATGGGAGGGATTGCAATAAAAGAACCCATCCCCGACCCTTCCCTTGCCAAGGGAAGGGAGTTGTGCAGGTTGTATATATTTAGTGTTTTCACAGATTTTTGTTTATGTGATTCAAAATTAGTTAGCTATTTGGTTATATTATACATTAACGTTACCTTCCCATATAAATCAATAGAACGGAGATATCAGAGGGAGACACACCGCTTATTCTACTGGCTTGACCGATGGTACCGGGTTTTATTTTTATCAATTTTTCACGTCCTTCATAAGAAAGGGATTGAAGTTTGTTATAATCAAAATCAGGGTGAATTTTGATTTCTTCAAGCCTGTTCATTTTACCTGCCATCTCTCTTTCTTTCTTGATATACCCCTCATATTTTATGCTGATTTCTGAATATTCAATATCGTCATTATTGTACTTATCCAGAAAATCATTTAAACCGGGCAATACATTTCGCAGTTTATTAAAATTGATATGGGGTCGCAGAAGTACCTTGTTCAATTTAACTTTTTGCGTCAATGGTGACGATGATACGGATTCAAACAAATCGTTTACTTCGCCGGGGCTAACACTGGTAGCTTTAAGATATTCCTTTATCTCTTTTTGAGTATTGAGTTTTTCTTTAACTCTCACCATTCTTTGTTCCGCACTCTTCATTCCCAAAGTATGTGCCAAAGGGGTCAATCTGATATCAGCATTATCCTGCCTAAGCAAAATTCTGTATTCTGCCCTTGATGTAAACATACGGTAGGGTTCATCAGTGCCCTTGTTTATAAGGTCGTCAATCAATACTCCGATATATGCTTCATCTCTTTTTAATACAAATGGATCCCTATCGTTTATGTTGAGATGTGCGTTTATACCCGCTATCAGTCCTTGTCCTGCAGCTTCCTCATAACCGGTAGTACCATTTATTTGTCCTGCAAAAAATAAGTTCTTTATAGTTTTTGTTTCCAGTGTATGTGTCAATTGAGTAGGAGGAAAATAATCGTACTCAATAGCGTAACCGGGTCTGAACATTTTAGCATTTTCAAAACCCTTGAGATTTCTCACTGCTTTGTATTGAACATCTTCAGGAAGTGAAGATGAAAATCCGTTGAGATACACCTCATACGTATTTCTTCCTTCCGGCTCGACGAATAATTGATGACTGTCTTTGGAGCTAAACCTTTCGATCTTGTCTTCGATAGAGGGGCAATATCTCGGTCCAACCCCCTGTATTCGCCCGTTGAACAAGGGTGATTTTAGAAAGCCGGTTTTCAATATATCGTGAACTTTGGTATCGGTATAAGTAATATGACAAGAAACTTGATCGGTTAATTCAGGAGTATCAGTAAAAGAAAAACGTTTTGGAACTTTATCTCCGGGTTGTTCTTCCAATACATCATAATTAATAGTTCGTCCATCTATCCTGGGAGGTGTCCCTGTTTTCATTCTTCCCGCTTCAAACCCGAGTTCCACCAATTGTTCGGTCAGTCCTTTTGCTGCTCTTTCTTGTATTCTACCACCACCAAATTGTTTTTCTCCTATATGAATAATCCCGTTTAAAAACGTGCCATTGGTTAATATTACCGATTTTGACCTGATTTCAACCCCCAATTGGGTATATACCCCTTTAACCACACCGTTTTTTACGATAAGCCCTGTTACCATATCTTGCCAAAAGTCGATATTTTCCTGTGACTCCAGTGTTTTTCTCCATAAAGCAGAAAATTCATGCCTATCGCTTTGTGCTCTCGGACTCCACATAGCAGGACCTTTTGATAAATTCAACATTCTGAACTGAATCATCGTATGGTCGGTAATAATAGCCGAATAACCGCCCATAGCATCTATTTCGCGTATTATTTGTCCTTTTGCAACTCCACCCATAGCGGGATTACAAGACATCTGTGCTATGTTTTGCATATTCATAGTCACAAGCAAAACTTTTGATCCCATATTGGCTGCAGCACTTGCTGCCTCGCTTCCGGCATGACCCGCACCTACTACTATTACATCATATTCAGGAAACATATTCTGATTTTAATATTAAAGTATTTACTTAGGTAGAATAACAATAATTATGCCGATAAGTTTTTATCAAGTGTATTTCATTTTTTTTGCATTTTGAGTTGTATTCATCAATTTTATGGAAAGCTAAAATTTCCCCGACAGGGGGAAAATGTGAATAACCGCGGGTGAAACCTGCGGTATCTGAACAACAGGGCTACAACTCCGATCGGAGTTGAATATGATATTCCGCTTGAAACAAATGGAATTCTATTATTATTTATTGAACACCTATCGGCGTTCATTTCCCTTCTCACATATACCCCGCATTTCATACGGGGTTATTCATATTAAACCACAGTCGTGGTTTTGCTCCCTCATATAAACCAAACATTTTATAAGAAAATGGCAATATTTTTCTATTGATATTATAGGGGAAAGCAAAAAAAACAACTTTTTTATCTCATTAACCCGTATTATTAACGGGTTTTCGTAATAGAAATATCTGTGAATAATGTGGGTTAAAACCACGAATTACCAAATCCTCTAAATGGCCAAGGAATACTTGCGATTACAATTATTAAAGCAATAGCATAATACAATTTTATTGTTTTATTTCGGTAGGATATAGGTTTTTTCCTTGATTTGCTATATCCCAAAAACATTATTATAAAGGCTAAAATCATCCCAAATCCATGCTCAACCGTAAAGAATCTGTACTGGGTATTTTTCATAAATCCCGATTCAAAAGTTACATTATTACTAATAAAATATAGAATTATACCAATAAATATTTGAAGAGCAAAAAGTATAAGAGTATATAAAGGTATATCTATTGTTTTTTTATCAGCATAAGAATTGTGATTTTTTATTAGTGAATACAATACCATAATGATAAATATCCATCTGAGTCCTGAATGAGCATGCAATATAATCGATTCCATATTCTATTTTTTTATTAATTTGATTGTTTTAGTAAATTCTCTTGTTGTTACTCTAATGAAACAAGGCTGGCAAATGAATTGTTTTATATCAAAAGACAATACTTCATCGTTTTGATATGTGGCGACACTTTCAGCAAATAGTTTTTTTCCGGTAGAATCAAAAATATCAATACTTATATCCTCTGACTTTTGTCCTATCTTAATACTAAAATTATCCTCACTCGGATTGGGAAATACGTAAATATCATGGGATTTTTCCCATAAATCTTGCACATCAACTGAGTTGTCTAAAACAAAATGTACCGGATCCGACCAAGTCCCCAATCCACCGATATTTTTACCGGCAACTCTGGCATACATCCATTTTTTAATAGGTGGATTGTGATAAATATACTTCAATCCGGTATATACATTTTCATCTTTTATCAAAATAGAAAAATCTTCTTTTTCTGAAATCTGGAATTTGTAATAAGATGCATTGGTGGCTTCTTTCCACAAAAACTCGATTTTATCGCTGTTTTCATCCAATCCAGAATTATTTTTCGGCTGAATAATCACCGTTTTATCCGGTACAGGCATCAATGTCCTAAACTTCACCACTTCACTCCAATTGCTGTACCCCAAATTGTTTTTAGCCTTTATTCTGATAAAATAAACGGAATACTTTTCCAATGTTTTTGGTAGAGTAAAGCTATTTCCCCTACTAAATACAGTATCTATTTTTATATTGACAGGATCAAATTTATTGTTGATTTTTGAGATTTGCAAGTGAACGGAATCCGCCTTATCGCTCACGTCAAATTCAACCGTTAAATCCAAGGGAATATTTTTTTCATCATTAGTAGGATAAGTAATAGTTGGAGTTTTGGGAAATCCGGTAGTAACTTTTCTGATACTTGAATATCCGCTATATCCTGCGATATTTGCCGCTCTAACCCTCCAGAAATAGGGTTTTTCTCCATTTAAAGACAATTGATTTGCCGGAAATGAAGTATTATTTGTACTAAATGAATTCAAAATAGTGTTAAACTCGATATCATCTGAAAACTCTATTTCATATTTTCCTGCATAATTAGCGGTACTCCAAGTAAAATTGTCACTTCTAGATAGTGAAGTATAATTATCATTAGGAGTTAGTAGGCTGGGAATATCCGGTTTTGGTATTGTAAAAGAAGAACTGATATCACCGGTTTTCCAAAATCTATTAATTTTAACAATGGCTATTGACAAATTATCCAAGACAGTATCCGATTTGGGAATATAATAATTGTTGAATGAAACATCCAGGAGATTTTTGGGTTCTGCCAATCCGGAATTTGTAGTGTTATACACAGCATACCGACTCAGAGTATCTCCCTTATCCCAAACGATTCTATAAGTGGATCCTTCCGGTATTTGTTCGTATCTGATATTTGTTACTTTATCGGGTTTAGACGAAGGTTTCCAGTATTGATTTGGTAATAATGTCTTATATTTATAAGCATTATCCACAATGTATTTTTTTAGATTATTCACTCTGTCGAAATCCTTAGCTCTAAAATATACACTACCTTTTGCATTTTTATTTCTGTTTTGCCTTACGATATTTATCTGCCTTATGACTTCTTCCAAACTCCATCCTCTGTACCTCAGCATCTTTTCTTTTTTAGAAAAATTGAAGTATTCTTTATACTCGTGCAGATAGTCATCAAAAAATGATTCTGCCGGATAATCGTCCAGTCTATAAATTCCATGTCCTGCATACACATCGCGATTGTATTGTATTGCCCAATCTGCCCACCAAGGAAGCAGTTTTCCAAAATCTTGACTACCTCCCGTAGGCCAATACAATTGGGGATTTATATAATCTACCGCACCCTCTTTTAACCATTCTAAGGGATCGCAATAAATAACATCATATGCGTTTAAACCCGTAATTCCGGGAGGATTCATCCCATTGCCGTAAATGCCAAATGGGCTTACTCCAAATCGCAAAAAAGGCTTTGTTTCCATAATGGTATCCATCACATTTTTAATCATTTTATTTATACTACCACGTCTAAAATCTCCGATATTGGAATATTCACTTCCATAAGTAGTGTAAGTATCGATATCCAAATTGTCCGGAGTACCACCATAAGAATAAAAATAATCGTCAAAATGAATACCGTCAATATCGTATTTGCTGATAATATCCCCGGCAACTTTTTTTATAAATAATTGGACTTGCGGCAATCCCGGATTTAATATTTTTTTTCCATCCGAATATTTCAATATCCAATCAGGATGTTTTTTGTAAATATGCTTTTGGTCATAATAATTTCCATTATCATATTTAGAAACATTAACCCTATAGGGATTGAGCCAAGCATGAAGCTCAACACCTTTGTCGTGGCATACTTTAATAGCGAATTCCAAAGGATCATATCCCGGATATTTGCCTTGAGTTCCCGTTAAATACCGCGACCAGGGCTCATAAGCAGAATTATAAAATGCATCGCATTCCGTACGTACTTGAAAAAAAACCGTATTGATATTTACCTCTTTCAAGGATTCGATAAGTTTGATAAATGAAGCCTTTTGTGCTTCAACATCGCCCTTGTCCCACGAATTGGGCCAATCGAGATTGGTTACGGTAGCAACCCAAGCAGCCCTTAGTTCATCAGGAGGATTGGTTTGAGAACCGGCAGAATAAGAACTAAATAGAAAGAATATAAAAACACAATAACTAAACTTCATATATCAATTTTAATATTTTTATCAAATATAGTGTAATTTAAACATAAATTTGCATATTTTCGTTGGTATAATACCAAATTAACTTTAAGATGTCGTATAAATATTATAGAATTAGTTTTTCAAGATTGAGTTAAAAAACACAGGCATAGCCTAGCTATGGCGAGTATTTTAACGAAAATATTGGAAAATTAAAATGTAATATATGCGTCATTTTATAGTTAAATTGGTATAATATAAAAATAACAAACAGATGAGAAATACTTTAATTTATGTATTTGTGATTGCATTTTTATTTTCTTGTAAAAGCGATGATAAAGCCAAAGAGGCTGTGATTCCTTCCGACCCCACCTTGGAACAATTGAATAAACTCGTAGCAACAAAACCCAATAATGCTAAAATCTTATACGAAAGAGCTAAGTATTTTTACAATAACGAGAAATATAAAGATGCGATTAAGGATATGAAAAGAGTCATAAAAATAGACTCTTTAAATCCGGCATATTACCATACTTTAGCAGATATTTACCTTGATGATGCTGATTCGAGATATGCTATCAATACAATGGAAAAAGTAGTCAGTCTTTATCCGGAAAGAATTCCTAGTTTGCTCAAACTTTCGGAGTTTTATTTTATTGTAAAAAATTATGATAAATCGCTTAGTACTATAAACAGTATTCTATACTTATCTCCCGATAATCCGGAAGCATATTTTATGCTGGGTGTAAATTTTAAAGAAATGAACCAATTGGCAAAAGCTAAAAATAGTTTTCTTACGGTAGTTGAAAATAATCCGGAGCATATTGATGCTTGGCTTCAATTGGGAAAATTGGCGGAAGAGCAAAAGGATTCCACAGCTGAAACTTATTATAAAAATGCTATATTAATCGACAAAGACAATGTCGAAGCAATGCACTACCTCGCCTTTTATTATCAGAATAATGGCGAACTGCAAAAAGCCTTGGACACTTACAAAAAGATTGTATTGATAGATCCGTCATATACTGCTTCATATCTTAATTCCGGAATTATTTACCTTAAGCAGGATTCATTAAAGAAAGCTTTTGATAACTTCAATATTATGGTAAATGTTGATAAATCTAATCCCAAAGGATACTATTTTAGAGGCCTGACCCATTACTTAAGTGGAAATAATGAAGCGGCAAAACCCGATTTTGAACAAGCCCTAAAATTGAATCCCGAATATGAAGAAGCAAAGCAAATGTTAGGGAAAGTGGAGTAATATTGTTTTATGATTTTTTACCGATAGTATAAACAGTCTTGCTATAGTATTTTTCATCCGGTTTTAATATTGTTGAGGGGAAGTGTTTTTGATGGATTGCATCAGGGAAATGCTGTGTCTCCAAGGCTACTCCCGAATATTTTCCAAATAGCTTTTGACCTGCTACACACATTTCCGGAATCCAATATCCGGTATATACTTGAAGCCCCGGTTGAGTTGTGTGAATTTCGACTACTCTTCCTGAATTTATTTCACGCAAAGTGCCTGCGTATCTAAGAATTCCCCGTTCACCTTTGATAATAAAATTATTATCATAACCCATTGGTAAAATATCCTTTGTACTATCAAATAACTTAAAATCAGAAAAATCATAAGGAGTATTTTTAATGGGAATAATCTTACCTGTGGGGATATGATTTTGGTCAGTTTCAGTTAAACCGGAGGAATTTAATTTCAATTCATGGGACAAGATATTTGTTTTTCTGCCCGTAAGATTGAAATATGTGTGATTAGTCAAATTTACGATTGTAGTTCTATCTGTTTTAGCCGTAAATTCAATTCCCAATTCATTTTTATTGTTAAGGGTATAAAGGCAAAATACTTGTAAGTTACCCGGATAATTTTCTTCAAAATCGAGGCTTAAATAGCTTAATTCAAGTCCAATATTTTCCTCATGCTCAATTATTCTATAGTTCCAAATCCTTTTATCAAATCCTGTATTTCCTCCGTGCAGATGATTATTCCCATCGTTTTGGGCAAGCTGATAAATTTTGCCTTCAATTTCGGCAATTCCATCTTTTATTCTATTGGCATTGCGACCGATTATTGCCCCGAAATACGGGTAATTACCAAGATATTCTTCGCTTAGATAAGTATCCAAATCATCAAATCCACAAACTATATTATCTATATTATCAGCACTATCCGGTGCTTTAATGGCAGTAATTATTCCACCATAATTCGTGATTTTAACACTGACATCATTATCATTTTTTAATGTAATTTGTTTTATTACACTATTTCCAATGTATCCGAAAGTACTTATTTCTATATGCATAATGTTTAATCTGTTTTATTCTAACCACAATTCAGGAAATTAAGCTATTTTGCCATCAATTGATATCCATTATTTTATTTTAAATTTTACTGTCTCTCATGCGGGTTCTTAATAAATAGCTATCACGATAATTATATAGCTTTCATCTCTTATAAACTTAATATATTATCCAAAATCGATAATTAAATAGTACTTTTGCCTAACAAACTTAATGATTTGAAGAGAGAATTCCTAATAAATATTGCATTTTTAATATTTATCAACGTATTGATAAAGCCTCTGTATATTTTCTTTATCGACGCAAAGGTTCAAGATACTTTAGGCTTGGAAACTTATGGCTTGTATTTCGGTGTGTTCAATTTCGCATATATTCTGTATATTATTACTGATTTTGGGATTCAGAACTATAATAGTAAAACTATTTCTCAAAATAGAGAATTGATAAAAGAATACCTGCCCAATATATTAGGAATAAAGGTATTACTCTCATTAGCTTATTTAATTATAGGCATTGCAATTGCTTTCCTTATTGGCTATAGTCCTTTTATGATAAAACTGTTTATTGCTATAGCTGTGAATTTGATATTACTTTCTTTTATTCTATATCTCAGATCAAATATCTCTGCCCTTGGTAAATACAGATGGGATAGTATTCTTTCAAGCTTAGAAAAACTAATACTAATATTCATTCTTGGATTTATACTTTATTACTCAAATTTTGAATTTGAATTAAAATATTTTATCCTTGCACAGACCCTCGCATTCTTTATTGTTTTCACAATAGTTTTATCTATAAATTTTCATCTGGCAAAAATTCGATACATAAAATTTTCAAGTCAGTTTTTTAAAAGGATATTAAAAAAAAGTTTACCTTATTCTCTTGTGTTTCTTCTGATGACGCTATATATGAAGATGGATGGATTTATGCTTGAAAGAATGCTGGATACTCCGGCAGAAGCGGGTATTTACGCTGAAGCATTCAGATTGTATGAAGCATTTAATAATATCGGATATCTATTTGCTGTATTACTCTTACCAATGTTTGCAAGTTTATTAGATAAGAATAACAAACTAAAAAACTTGGTGCTTACCAGTCACAATATCATGCTGTTTATTGCGGTTTCAGCCGTGGTAATTGTTGCCTTATACAGAGAAGAAATTATGATTTTCCTTTATCCAAAAGAGTACAATTCTTATCATAGCATTATTCTTGTTGTATTGATGCTTAGCTTTTTTGCCATTAGTCTGACTTATATCTACGGGACGCTTCTTACAGCTGCCGGAAAAATCACAATCTTCAATAAAATAGTATTTCTCGGTGTGATAATAAACCTTGTTTTAAATTTGATTTTGATTCCCCGAAAAGGAGCACTTGGAGCAGCTATAGCTACGGTATTTACCCAATACTTTGTCCTATTGGGACAATACTTCTACACTTTGAAATATTTTGATTTGGGATTTGATTTTGTCCTGTTTTTTAAACGGATTGTTTATTTGATTGCAACGATACTATTATTGTACTTTATCAAGAGCTATTTCAGTTACAATCCCTGGTTAATGATGCTGATATCCGGCTTAATTTCTATGATTTTTGCAATATTCAGCGGTTTGATTAAGTTTTCTGATTTAAAAAGATAGCTATGGCAAAATTCAGAAGAGCTCACGGTGGAGGAAAAAGAGGTAGTTCTAATATCGCAAAAATAATTATGCTTGTGTTTATAGCTTCTGCATTGTTCTATTTGATTATTAATTTCACAAATAAAAACAAGTTTCAAAGGCAAGATTCCAAGGAAGATAAATTTGTTTATAATATCGATATTTCAGGCGTTGATTATATCGAGCCCGGTAAGAGATATTTCCTGCCTTCTTCGACAACCGGACAAGTCATTCATCATAAATATTATTCTCTTTCTTACAATGAAAAATATGAAATACCGGAATGGGTTGCATATGTACTCACCAAAAAAAGTTTGAGAGTACCTAATGTCCCCAGAGCAAAAAGATTCAATCCTGATTTGAAAGTAAACAGCCGTTCGGCAATATACTACGACTACAGGGGGTCGGGTTATAGCCGTGGTCATCTTGTTCCGGCTGCTGATATGGCATTTAATGAAGAAGCTATGAAAGAAAGTTTTTTGATGAGCAATATGACTCCTCAAAAAAGAGCTTTTAACGGAGGGATATGGTATGAACTCGAACAAGATGTAAGGAATTGGGCTTGGAAAGACAATAAACTTTTTGTGGTTACAGGACCTATAATAGATGCTTCGATAAAGAAATTTATAGGAAAAAATGAAGTTGGAGTTCCAAATAAATTTTACAAAGTATTACTTGATATCGATGATCCTGAAAGAAAAGCTATTGGCTTTATTATTCCCAATGAGAGAAGTGAGAGACCGTTAAAAGATTATGCGGTAAGTGTTGATAGTATTGAGAAATTGACAGGGATAGATTTTTTCAAGGATTTGCTTACAGATAGTGAAGAAGAAAAACTGGAATCGAGTTTTGATATACACAAGTGGAAAATAAGCAATAAACTTTATAAACAAAGAATTGAAGTTTGGAACAAGCAGTAATACTAGTTATTATAGGTGGCAATTATTATGTGGGTTGTCACTTCCCCCTATTTTTTTCTGAAATGCAATGGAAGAAAAACATAAGGGGGAGAGTTGTGCTTTTGTGGGATGCCAGAGGGGGCAGGTGTGCAAAAGAAAGTACATAAACTTAGCTAAGGGAATATATTCATAATTGGTATAATACTATTCCAAGTATCTTCTTTTCAGTGTCTCATATATACTATTTTCGGGAAATTTTCCGGATTTATCAATATTTGCCCTTCTCCACATCTCATTCCAAAGATGAATCGCAAAAGAATTTTTTGTGTATTTATTAAAACCTTTGCTATTAGTTAATTTTTGACTTTCATTCCAATTTATGGGGCAAAATGTATTAGGATGTGCAACATAAGAATGAAGATTGAATTTTTTTACTGCTTTTGATAATAAAACCGGACCGGTTTGTCCCCAAATTAGGTTATTTGAATCTAGTTTTGAAGATTCTGTATAGCAATATTCCAATAATTCAGAGTTTTCAGGTGATTTCATTACACAATTGCAAACACCTAACTTCCAATTGAATATGTGTTTTTTTTCACGAAATCCGGCAAAAATATAATCGTCATTAAAAGTGAAAGGTTTCAAACAGATAATATCCATATCTACCCAATAATTTCCTTTTTCAAGGAGCAATTTATACCGGAAAAGATTGGCGAAACCTGCATAGCTATCAAAATCTTTATATTTAAATATTTTATCTTTATTAATTATTTTATTAGCATCTTTTAAGATTGTCCCTTTCGGTATATTGTTGATATCTTCGTAAACATATAAATGGAAAGAATGTCCGTTTTTAAGGAATGAAGTTATACTCAATTCTTCCATTATAGAAAGTTTATTACCAATCCAAAGGCTTTGAATTATAGACATTTGTTAGCGGTTTATTAAAAAATTTCGTTTATACTGAGTTGAATTGACCTTTATGCATACTCGTTCGACTTTGGAAAGTTCCGATCCGTTTTGCAACCATTGTACCAATCGATATACTTTGCCGGTTTCTCCGGAAACTTCAATATAAACCGAACCGTCATCCTCATTTTGAACAAAACCGAAAACCCCCAACTCATCCGCTTTTTCCTTGGTTTTTGCCCTAAACCATACCCCTTGAACTTTTCCGCTTACATTAATTTTTAAGTCTATCATAATGATATTATTTTTGTAAATAGATTATATATTTTTCATTGAAATAATCTTCCGCTATTTGATCGTGTATATGATTTGATTCGTAATAATCATTTCTCTCCAAAAGCTTTAATTCTTCTTTGATATTTCCTCCCTTATATGAAAACAATCCGGGAGGCATTGGATTTTTACTATTGTTTTTAAGCAGTGGCATTGACCACAGTTTTAGTTTGTCCAAAGAGGCAACAGCTCTAATCGTTATGAAATCAAATTTTTCTTTAAATTCTTCAGCTCTTTTGTGCAAAGCCCTCACGTTTTTTAGACCTAATTGATCTGCTATTTCGCTTACTACTTTTATTTTTTTTGCTTTGCCGTCTATCAATGTAAAATCACAATCTTCGAGCATTATCGCAAGTGGAATTCCCGGGAATCCTCCGCCTGTACCGATATCCAAAAACTTAATTTCAGGGTAAAAACTGTAAAACCGGAGTAATGATATTGAATGAAGTACATGGTGCAAATATATATTATCAATGTCTTTTCTCGAAATAACATTTATTTTATCGTTCCACGTTTTGTACAGTTTGTACAGTTGAGACAATTTGTCTATTTGGGTCGATGTTAAATCAGGAAAGTACTTAGTTATAATATCAATATTCATTACCATTTGTTTTTGGGAGCAAAGAAATAATATATTCCCATATATGTGTAGTAAATAAACATTAAAAAATCAAAAACAGGTAGAAAAAGCAGTAAATCTTGCTCCTTTAGCTTTTTAAACGAGTTGTAGGAACTAATATATAAAATCAATATTCGCAATATCCAAAATATAATTCCGATATAAAACGGCATAAAAACAAAACTTGATATAAGCGCAATGTAAAAACCTATATGAGATAATGAGTAGAATCCAAGCATCAGTTTATGGATAGTTTTATATCTAAACGAAGTGCTGAAATGCCTGGTTTTTTGTTTTATAAACTCTCTCAATGTTTTTGGAGGTGCAGTATATACAAAAGTGTCGGGATCAATTTGAATATTTGTGTTTTTTGAATTTGCGTTTTCGCTTACAAACAAATCATCATTACCTGATTTTATATCCATATGCGTTTTGTACCCGCCATTTTTTATAAAAAAACTTCTTCTTATAGCCATATTTCTTCCTACTCCCATATACGGAATTCCTTTCAGATAATAGCTGAAATACTGAAGCGCAGCCATAAACGTTTCAAATCTGATAAATTTTTCCAATAGACTATTACCGGTATAAGGGCTATAACCCAATACTATTGAGGTATTTTCATCAAAACTATTTATCATTTTGTCTGCCCAAGATTGTGACTTAACATAGCAATCTGCATCAGTCAAAAGCAAATATTCCTTATCTATTTGGGAGATTGCATAAGAAAGAGCTTGTTTTTTACCCGGCTTGGATTTGTTTACAAGAACTTTTATTCTTCCATGGAATGGGGCTTGATATAGTATTTCAATTGAATTGTCTTCGGAATAATCATCTACTACTACAAAATCAAATTCATCCGGTTTTTGCTCTAAAAAAGACTTAAAATTCTTTTTAATATTTTGTTGTTCATCTTTAATTGAAATCAATATTGCAGAATCTTTGATTTTATTGCATTCCTTACTATTTTTGTTATTTTTGTAGATTGAAAATCTTGAAAATACAATTACCCAGTAAAAAAGATTTACTGTTAATAATATATATATAATTGAATTTATTATTATCAAGATACTAAATGTTAAATTCTATACAATTTTAGTGAAATATTGAGACTTTTAATAATTTATTCGTCATAAAATAGTGTATTGTAGATACCAATAAGCACATAACGCCCATAACCACAAATTTAGTACCAATGAGGATTATATTAAAACTTCTTTTTATTCTGTTTGTATTTAATGTCAATGCTCAAATTATTGATGATGAGGGTAATGTTAAATACGGAAATGAATGGATAAACTATTCGCAAGAATACTTTAAATTTACTGTAAACGAAGACGGCATATATAGAATTACTTATCAGGATATGGTAAATGCAGGTATAAATGCTTTTTCTATCAGTGGTAATGAATTTCAATTATTCGCTTACGGAAAGGAAGTTCCTGTATATGTAAGTACAAATAGTAATTTTGGTTCAAACGACTATATTGAGTTTTATGGAGAAAGGAACAAATCCCAAATGGATTCATTTCTTTATCTAAATAAAAATGACATACTCAATCCGGAATACAGTATGTTTTCAGACGACGCAAGCTACTACCTCACCTGGAATAATTCCCAACATAAAAGATACAATATTCTGGCAAACAATCTAAGCGGTAATTTACCACCGGCAGAATCCTATTATATTCATGAAGAAAAAATCATAAACAATTCAGAGTATATAAAGCCTCTGAGAAGTATAATAAATCATGTTTACAAATCAAATTTTGACGTTGGCGAAGGCTATGGAAGTAAACTCCAACAGATAAATACCTTTGATATTCAAACCCATGATAGAGTTTATACAGGATATAAACCAACTTTTAATATCAGGCTTGCGACTAATCTTGGAGGACATCACATTATTTTTAAACTTAACAACAATATTATAAAGGACATTATAAGGAACGGTATCACTGTCAGTTCAAATGTTTTTAATTTTAATTATTCTGCATTATCTGATAATATGCAACTAAGTGTAGAAGGCAGTTCACCGGATGATAAAAACACGGTATCTACGATTTCACTTTTTTACACCAGGAAGTTTAAGTTTTTCAACAAAAGCTATTTCAATTTTGCTCTTGAAAGTAGTAATTTTACCAGATATTATGAGATAAAAGATTATGATATCGAAGGGAATTCGGTAGTATTGTATGATATAAAGAATAAAAACAGACTAATACCAAAAATCGATCAAAATACAGGTTTGGTAAGGTTTATTTTACCACCAAGCAAAGAGAGAAATCTCGTATTAGTCAATTCCGGTAAATCTATCAAGTCAATCGGAACGATGAAGAAGGTAGTTTTTAATGATATCACTTCAAGCACTGATAGAAACTATATCATTATTACAAAAAGAAGCGCTTTTGATTCCGGTCAAGATGTGGTACAAGAATATGCTGATTACAGAGCATCAAGTATTGGAGGAGGATTCAAGACTTTGATTGTAGATATAAATGATATTTATGAGCAATTTGGATATGGTATTGAAAGGCATAATCAGTGTCTTAACAACTATATAATTTACCTCAAAGACAAATTCATTGATCCTGAATACATTTTGATAATAGGAAAAGGATTGGAATACAATGAAATCAGAACCACTGAACAATTGAATAATCCTATTAATTTGTTTCATGTTCCTACATACGGACATCCCGGTTCTGACAATCTAATGGCTGCAAGGCACGGCCAAAATTATCCGGTCATACCAATAGGTAGAATTGCAGCAAAAAATTCAAATCAGCTACAAACATATTTGAATAAAGTCAAACAACATGAAAATGACTTGAATTATGCTCAAACTATTGAAGGAAAAAATTGGATGAAAAAAGTTATTCATCTTGTCGGTGGATCTCCTGATATAATAGGACAAATAAGAAGTTCACTTGATTTTATGGGAAATCTTTTGGGTAATAGCTATATGGGGGCAAAAATAAATACTTACGAAAGAAGTAGTGGTACTTCACAAGAGTCAGTGACCAATCTAATCGTTGACGATATTACTTCCGGTGCAGCTATGGTTACTTTTTTCGGGCATTCGGGAGTTAGTGGAACTGACTTCAATATTGCAGGATTAGACAATGACAAATACCCTGTTTTTTACAGTTTGGGATGTTATTCGGGAAATATTCATACTAATAGTCCAAACGGACAGAGTGAAAATTTTGTTCTAAATCCGGGAGGTGTCATAGTGTATGCAGGAACCAGTGGAACGGGTTTTACCGGTAGTTTGGCAAGATTGGGAAAAAAGATTTACAACAATACAGGTAATACCATGTACGGTCAAAGTGTGGGGGGAATCGTTCAAAAAGCTTTGGAATCAATAGGAAGTGAAAGCTTTGATTTAGGAAGTGTAACATTGAATCAACAATTTACTTTTCATGGTGATCCTGCTGTAAAATTACATTTATTTGATTATCCCGATTATGTTATTGATAATACTTCCGTCAATACTATTCCCGGTGAAATAACTGCCGGAGACAATAGTTTTACATTAAATTTCAATGTGATTAATCTTGGTAAAGGAATTGATGATAATCTTACAGTAAGAATCAAAAGGGATTTGCCAAATGGTGAATCTGAAGTAATTGAAAAAACAGTTGAAGCTCCAAAATACAAAAAAAGTATCGCCATAAACATACCGACACATGGTATCCAAGGAATAGGTGAAAATTGTGCTTCTATTTATATCAATCCCGACAATACTATCAACGAGCAACCACAACCACAAGCTGCATACAATAACAGCTATTCAAATGAAAATGGCAATAATTCATTTTGCTTTGAAATAATCAATAACAAAGTATTCCCTTTGTACCCTGAAGAATTTGGTATAGTGAATAACCCGAATATTGAATTACAAGCCTCCCTTTCCAACTATTTTGCAAATCAAGAAGAATATATTTTTCAAATAGACACAAGTGAATTGTTTAATAGCCCGCTGATTGATGAATCTGTAGTTTCATCCGGAGAAAATATTATAAAATGGAATCCCAACATAATTTTTCAAAATAATACGGTTTATTATTGGAGAATAGGTATCAATAATTCCAACCGGAATAATATCGATTGGAAAAACAGTTCATTTGTATATCTTCCAAACAGCTCCGAAGGATGGAATCAAAGTCATTATTTTCAATATTTGAAAGATGGATTTGAAGGGATAAGACTATATGGAAGAAAATTTGACTTTGAGCCTCAAATGAGAACTGTTTCAATAGTAGGAAAGAATTGGGACGGTCAAAAAGTTTGTCACGTGGACGGTGAAACCTGGGGCGATATGAATGAAATGGGACTAGGCTCAAAAATAACTATTTCGGGCTGGGGACCAAAGTACTGGATGAGAAACAAGACAAAGACAGATTATAACAGCTTGGAAGTAAACAGGGAAAACTCCGTTGGATTCCTTTATAAGCCATATCTAGATAATCAAGTACAAGGTATCAAAGCATTGATTGAAGCTATGCCTGACTCTATGACAGTATTCTTTTACACTATATTGGGAGAAGACGAAGGTCTATTTCCCGAAAGATGGGCTGAGGACTCTATTGATTTGGGGTACAATCTATTTAGTTTGATGGAGGGTTATGGTGCTAAAAAATTGAGATTGATGGAACAAAGAGGAACTGTGCCTTATATACTGATATTTAAAAAAGGGGTAGGCGTAATTCAGGAAAAAATAGGTCAAACAATCAATGATGTATTTGAAATAACTCAAAATGTTATAATCAATAAAAAAGATGGTTATTTTACTTCAAAAATAATAGGACCTGCAAAAGAATGGAATAAAGTATTGTGGCAAGAATCAAATAAAGATCAAAATGATATTGACTCATATATAGAAGTATATAAAATAGATAAAAACAATAACAAAGTCTTGGTGAATACACTAAATTCAGCGTACAATCTGGATATTTCGAATATAGATGCACAACAGTACCCGTATTTACAGCTTAAGTATTATGCGGTTGACAAAATAAGAAGAGATCCCCCACATCTTGATTATTGGAGGGTGCTGTACAAGGAATATCCTGATGCTATTTTGAAAAAGAATGCGGCTTCCTATTTCCAAAGCGATACTTTGGATTTCGGAGAAACATTAAAATTTAAAGCAGGCATTCTCAATAATAGCAATACCGGTATGGAATCCATTTTGGTTAGATACACAATCAAAAAACAAAACAATGAAGAATTGGTCTATACCAAAAGGTATCCTCCATTACCGGCAAATTCCTCGTACGACATCAATTTCGAATTTGATAATTCCATAGGAGATTTAGTTGGTTACAATGAATTTTCTGTTGAAATAAATGCAGATCAAGAACAAATAGAAAAAACATATACCAATAATAAGGGTACAAGATCCTTTTATGTAAAAAGATCAAGTCTTCCTGTACAATTGCTGAATTTTGATGCCAAGGAGAGAAAAAAAGATGTTTATATCTTCTGGTCTTCTATCAATGAACTAAACTGTGATAATTATGTAGTAGAAAAATCTTTGGATGGTATCAATTTTGAAGAATTGGAAAGTGTAAAAGCCAAAGGTAATAACAACAATAACACAAATAAATACAATGTGATAGATTTGAATCCATTTTTGGGGATTAATTATTACAGACTGAAACAAATCGATTTTGATGGCAAATCCAATTACTCAAAAATTGTTTCTATCACAATGAAAAATAGAGACGAAATAATGATTTCTCCCAATCCATTTGCAGACTATTTTATAATCAATTCTTATTTTTATAACGATAATAACACGATCGAACTTGTCAATGCCGAGGGAAAAGTGCTGAGATCATATAAAACCATTAGAGGCTTTAACAGATTAAGGATAAACACTATGGATTTACCTAAGGGAATGTATTATTGCAAGGTAAATAATGGAAAAAATATAAAAACTTATAAGGTTTTGAAACTATAAATAGTCTATTTTTAAAGTTTATTGACTATTTTCATAAGGGTTTTTGATTTTTATTCGTCACACTAATAATAATACAAAGAATATAAGCTCGTTTCATATTGCTAATATAAATAATGTGTGTTTTTGTTTTCGGCTTATTTTTTAAAAATCAAAATTATGAAAACTTTATTTTTATCGATAATTTTATTCTTTTCTTACCAGACAACTCAATCACAAATGATTGATGCTCTGGGAAATGTCAAATATGGCAACGAGTGGATAGATTATAGCAAACAGTATTACAAAATTAGTATAGCTGATGATGGTATTTACAGAATTAGTTACCAACAGCTAAAGGATTCGGGTATTGATATTGAAAACATACAAGGCAAGGATTTTAAATTGATTTTATTGGGTGAAGAAATACCGATTTACTGTTCGACCGAAGATAATTTCGCTCAAGGAGACTATATTGAGTTTTACGGTGAGAAAAACCGTTCCAAGCTCGATTACTTTTTGTTTGAAAACAAATCTTATTTGTTCAATCCCGAGTACAGTTTGTTCAACGACACTTCTGCTTACTTTTTAACCCTGGATAAGTCGTCATCAAACAAAAGATACAAATCAATTGATAATGATTTGAGGGGTAACCTCCCGGCAGTTGAGCCTTACTATATTCATCAGGAAAAAAAAGTGAATCACGAGTACTTCAATAAACCCCTGAGGAGTTTTTACAACCATATATATAAATCCAATTTTGATATCGGTGAAGGATATGGATCTAAGATGCAAAAAATAAATTCATTTGTATTGAATACGAGCAATGTTATTAACTCCGGGATTAATCCGGCATTGAGTATAAGATATTCGACAGGGCTGGGAAAACACAATATAGATATCAAAATCAATGATATCGATAAAAAACAGGAAACAAGGATCGGTTTTTATTGTGGCAATACAATCATAGATTTGAATCAAGATGAACTTACAGACCAGATTTCAGTAACTTTGGAAGGAAATAATGATAGCGATTTTCAGGATAGAAATAGTGTATCCGTTATCAAACTAAGCTATTCTAGAGAATTTGACTTCCTGCACAAGAGTTTTTTCAAATTTGATATTAATCCCGGCAATGATTCCAAATATATAGAAATTAAAAATTTTGATATTGACGGAAATTCATTTGTATTGTACGATACTAAAAGTCATGCAAGACTTGTACCAAAAATAGAAGATAATCTTGTAAAATTTGTTTTACCACCTAGCGATAATATTCGAAATTTGATATTGGTAAATCTTGAAAAACAAGCAAAACCCGTAAGCAATTTGATAAAAAAACAGTTTGTTGATTATTCTCAATACAAGGATAGAAATTATCTGATTGTAAGTGATAAAGACAGATTTATTGACGAAAATAATAAAAATTGGGTAGATGCATATGCTGATTACAGAACATCAGCGAAAGGGGGAAATTACAGGGTTCTTAAAGTAAACATAAATGATATATATGACCAATTTGGATATGGAATAGACAGGCACAATATAGCTTTGAACAATTTTATAATATATTTCAAAGATAAATTTACCAATCCCGACTATGTATTTATTATAGGAAAAGGATTGGAGTATAATGAAATTCGTACAAATCAACAATTAGATGAAAATAAAGGTTTGTTTTTTGTTCCAACCTATGGATTGCCTGGTTCTGACAATCTACTTGCTGCCCGGTCCGGAAAAAGCTATCCGGATTTGCCGATTGGACGTATAGCTGCTGTAGATTATCATCAAATAGCATCATATCTAAGCAAGGTTAAAAAATATGAAGACTACTCAGAATACGATCAAACAATAGAGGAAAAGGAATGGATGAAAAAAGTGATTCACTTGGTGGGAGGTTCGGCTGATATAATAAAGCAGATTGATAAAAACCTTTCAGTGATGGGTGATATTATTCACAACAATAAATACGGAGGAGAAATTCATACTTATAAAAGGACAAGTGGAAATATCATTCAATCCGTATCCAAAAGAATTATAGATGATATAAATGCAGGTGCAAGCATCGTGACATTTTACGGACATTCGGGGATTACGGGTACTGATTTTAATATAGGTAATTTGCAAAATGACAAATTTCCCATTTTTTACAGTCTGGGATGTTATTCGGGAAATATTCATACTAATATAAAAAATGGGCAAAGTGAAGAATTTGTTTTGGATACTACGGGAATGATCGCATATATCGGCACCAGTGGTACGGGTTTTACCGGCTCTTTGGCAAATTTAGGAAAAAAAATATACGAATTAACAGGGGGGGAACTATATGGAGAAGGAGTAGGCAAGATTGTTCAAAAAGCGATAAAATTTGAAGGGGAAACGCATTCGGATATTGGCGCTGTCACATTAAATCAACAATTTACTTTTCACGGAGACCCTGCAATTTCACTATATAGACACCAGGGTCCTGATTTTGTGATTGATAGTAAGACATTACGAAAGGACTCAAAATTAATTAATTCCACAGATAAGAGTTTTAACATTAATTTTGATGTTGTTAATTTAGGTATCGCCACCGAAGATTCATTGCAAATAAAATTGGTTAGGGAGTTACCTGACAAGAGTGAAGAAATAACATTTCACACTTTTGCTCCTGTAAAATCAAGGGGAAAAGTATCTTTTAAGATTGAAACTTTAGGATTGGACGGAGTTGGAGAAAATTGTTTTTCCATATATTTGGATCCATTGGACAAGATAGAAGAGTTACCTCAACCCGGAGCAGAAAACAATAATAATTTGTTTGATGATGAAGGAGAATTCAAATATTGTTTGGATATTTCCAATAACAAAATAAAGCCGGTTTCGCCTCAAGAATATGGAATTGTTAGCGATAAAAATGTTGAATTGAGAGCTACTACTTTAAATTGCTTTGTTAAAGAGCAGGATTTTGTTTTTCAACTTGACACAACTGAGCAATTCAATAGTCCGTTAATGATTGAAAAATCCATTAAATCAGATGGTGGATTAGTTGCTTGGAATCCTGATTTAGAGATGAACAATGAAACCGTTTACTATTGGAGAGTTAGTCCTGATAGAGAATATTGGGAAAATAGTTCGTTTGTTTTTCTTGATAATGGTAATGAGGGCTGGAATCAAAGCCATTATTTCCAATACTTAAAAGATGAATTTGAGGGTACTCGTTTTAAGAATAGAAAGTTGGATTTTGTTGCACGCAAATACAGTCTGAAGATTATAGGTAAAAAGTATGAAGAATCCAATAGAAAAGTTGCTTTTGTAGATGGGGGTGGATGGGGAAATATTAACCCCGATATAAGACCTGCTATTTGTATTACAGGTTGGGGGCCACAATATTGGTTTAGAAACAAATCAGGTCATGACTTCAACAGTATTCCAAATAACCGTAAATACGACATCCAATTTGTTTTTGACCCAAGAGTCAAAGACCAAAGGCAAGGGATAAAAGAATTGTTGGAAGCTATGCCTGATTCGATGGTTGTATTTATATATACAGTACTCGGCGATGAGACGCAAAGTTTGAATCCTGAGACTTGGGCTGAGGACTCTCTATCTCTGGGTTATAATTTATTTGGTGTTCTTGAAAATTACGGAGCAAAAAAAATACGCAAAATGCAGTCAAGAGGAACTGTTCCATATGTTTTGGTATTTAAGAAAGGACAAGGAATGTTGCAAGAGGAAATCGGAGAGACCATAGAATCAAAATTTGAAATAGTCCAAGATGTGATAATGAATTCCAAATCCGGTAATTTTAATTCCTCGCTAATTGGTCCGGCTAACCTTTGGGATAGATTGATTTGGAATCAAGAAATAACCGGAGATACCGCTGAATTTTCATATTTAATTGTACATAAATTAAATGAAGATTTGACAAAAGACATAGTCATTGATACATTGATAAATGATTATGAACTCAATCTAACAGGAATAGATGCAAAAGAATATCCTTACTTAAAATTGTATTACTATGCCAATGATAAATACAAAAGAGATCCTCCAAATATCAATTTTTGGAGAGTCTTCTATAGAAGTTATCCGGATTTGGTTTTGAATAGATTTGACGAGACTTTATTACCAAATGATACCATTGTGCAAGGTGATACTTTTAAATTCAAGAGCTCTATTTACAATAATTCATCTACCGGTATGGACAGCATATTGGTTAAATATGAGATTTATAACAATGAAAAAGAAGTGCATTTTTATAAAAGATATGCTCCATTAAAACCATTTGAGACAGAGGAGATTGCATTTGATTATCCTATTGCTAAACAATTTGCAGGAGACATTAATTTTTCGGTAACTATCAATTCGGGTAATGAACAAAAGGAGATTAATTACGATAATAATACTGGAATCAAAAGGTTTTATGTAAAGTTTCCGGATAATACCAATGGAGTTTTAGTTGATTGCGGTATAAAGGTATTTCCGAACCCATTTAATAATAGCCTGATATTTGAGGGAGATTTTGAAAATGATATGACCGAGGTAAAACTGATTGGTGCAACCGGTAGAATAGTCTATTCAAAAGTGTTTTCAAAAGGATTTCATTCTGTAAAGCTAAACGGATTAAACATAAAACCCGGTATTTATTTCTTAAAAGTAAGAACTAATAACAAGGTTTATATAAGTAAAGTCATAAAATTATAAGAGTAACATATGGTTT